>CAXTTW010000129.1:0-6816 GCA_964247255.1 uncultured Acidobacteriaceae bacterium | reverse complement strand
CGAGCGCGCCTCGGCCCGGGTGGCGCTGTCGCCCGAAAGCGACCAGGCGATGATCGACGAGTTTCTGCGCGACCTGGCTCCGCGCATGCAGGGGCGCAACTGATGGCCGTCGCCTATGCCGCCCGGTACGCACGGGCCTTGCTGGATGTATTGGAGTCGGCCCACATGGACGCGGAAGCCGCCGACCGTGAGCTCGGTGACTTCGAGTCGGCGTGGGGAAACCCGGCCCTTCGCGGCGTGTTTCTGGACCCGTCGCTCCCGGCGGCGAAAAAGGTCGGGATCCTGGACAAGCTGAACGGGCAGCTCGGGATGAGCAAGACG
Organism: uncultured Acidobacteriaceae bacterium; assembly: GCA_964247255.1. GTDB lineage: Bacteria > Acidobacteriota > Terriglobia > Terriglobales > Acidobacteriaceae > EB88. Next base: position 6,495 of record CAXTTW010000129.1, on the reverse strand, counting down.
GCAAGGAACTTTCTCGCGGTAGTCATCAACCACGAACGCATGGAAGGCTTCACGGACATCCTCGGCGAGTTCCGGCGGATGGTGCGCGGGGACCTGGGCATCGACAAGGCGGAGTGGACCAGCGCGCGGGCGCTCGGCGAGGATGAGCGGCGGGCGGTCGAGGCGCGTATCCACGAGCTGACCGGCCGCAGGCTCCAGGCAACTTTCAGCGAAGACCCGGCGCTGCTGGGCGGGGCCCGGCTGCGCATCGGCTCCACGATCTACGACGGAAGCGTGCGCGGGCGGCTCGAAGCGCTCCGCGAGCAACTCATCGAAAGCCGCTAGGCGGCCGGCGGGAACAGGAAACGACGGGGAAGAATGGCGAAGATCAACGCGGACGAAATCACGAGCCTCCTCAGGGAGGAGATCCAGAACTACGACAGCCGGATGCAGGTGGACGAGGTCGGCACGGTCATCTCCGTGGGCGACGGCATCGCGCGCGTCCATGGCCTCGACAAGGTCATGGCGGGCGAGATCGTGGAGTTCCCGCACGGCATCGAAGGCCTCGCCCTGGCGCTCGAAGAGGAGCAGGTCGGCGTGGTGCTGATGGGCGAGTCGGACCAGATCCGCGAGGGCGACGAGGTGAAGCGCTCGGGCCGCATCATGAGCATCCCGGTCGGCGATGCGATGATCGGCCGCGTGGTCAACGCGCTGGGCGCGCCAATCGACGACAAGGGCCCGATCGAGACCACCGAAACCCTCGCCGTCGAGCGACTGGCCCCCGGCGTGATCGACAGGCAGCCGGTCAAGGAGCCGATGTCGACCGGCATCAAGGCGATTGATGCGATGATCCCGATCGGCCGCGGGCAGCGCGAGCTGATCATCGGCGATCGGCAGACGGGCAAAACCGCTGTTGTCGTCGACACGATCATCAACAACGCGAAGAACAACCTGATCTGCATCTACTGCGCCATCGGGCAAAAGCGGTCCTCGATCGCCCAGGTCGTGCAAACCCTCACCGAGGCGGGCGCGATGGACTACACCATCGTCGTGGCGGCTTCGGCCTCCGAGCCCGCGCCGCTGTTGTACCTGGCCCCCTTCGCCGCGACCGCGCTGGGCGAGTTCTTCCGCGACTCGGGCAGGCACGCGCTGGTGATTTACGACGACCTTTCAAAGCACGCCGTGGCCTACCGTGAGCTTTCACTCCTGCTGCGCAGGCCGCCGGGCCGCGAAGCCTATCCGGGCGACGTGTTCTACCTCCACTCGCGTCTGCTGGAGCGTTCGGCCAAGATGAGCAAGGAGCGGGGCGGCGGTTCGCTCACGGCCCTGCCGATCATCGAAACTCAGGCCGGCGATGTGTCCGCGTACATCCCGACCAACGTGATTTCAATCACCGACGGGCAGATCTTCCTCGAGACGGACCTGTTCAACTCGGGCATCCGGCCGGCGGTCAACGTGGGGCTGTCCGTTTCGCGCGTCGGGTTTTCCGCCGCGATCAAGGCGGTCAAGCAAGTCGGCTCGACCTTGAAGCTGGACCTGGCGCAGTATCGCGAGCTGGCGGCGTTCGCGCAGTTCGGCTCGGACCTGGACAAGGTGACGCAAAACCAGCTGAACCGGGGCAAGCGGCTGACGGAGCTGCTGAAGCAGGATCAGTTCCACCCGCTGACCCCCGCCCATATGGTCGCGATCCTGTTCGCCGGGACCCAGGGGCTGCTCGACGACGTCAAGGTCGAGGACATCCGGCAGTTCGAAGCCGGGTTCCACGACTACCTGGACGCCTCGCAGCAGGCGCTGCTCAAGGACATCGAGGATAAAAAGGCGCTCGACGACGACATTCGCGGGCGCCTCAAGGCGGCGGTCGAGCAGTACAAGGGCGACTTCCTGGCGCAGCACGAGCAGGCCAAGGGCCGCGAAGCGGTCGCGCCGCTGAGCGAGGACGAAAAAAAGCAGGCCGCGCAGAAGACGCCCGGCGGCTCCCAACCCGGAGCGGCGACCACCGCGGGCGGCGGACCGGGCAACGAACGGAACGCGGCGCAGACGCAAGGAGCCATCCGCTAGATGGCGAACGTCCTCGACCTGCGACGGCGCATCCGGAGCGTGAAAAACACGCGCCAGATCACCAAGGCCATGAAGATGGTGGCGGCGGCCAAGCTGCGGCGCGCCCAGGAGCGCATGACCAACGCGCGGCCCTACGCGGTGATGCTGGCGACGGTGCTGGCCTCGCTGCGGCGGCGCGTGGACGCAATCGACCCCGCGACCAACGAGCTGCGCAGTCCGCTGCTGGCCGCGCGGCCCGAAAAGACGGTGCTGCTGATGGTCGTCTCGGGCGACAAGGGGTTCGCTGGGGCATTCTCAACGAACATCGTGCGCGCGGGGACGAACTTCATCCGCGACATGCGGCAGGAGGACGGCGCGCGCAAGATCGATGTCGAGGCGATCGGACGCAAGGGCCGGGAGTTCTTCCGGCGGCGCTACCCTCTCGCCCAGTTCGGGCAGGCACCGGAAGACGGGGCGCGCCCGAACCGCAGCCGCAAAGACGACATCGAGACCGTCGCGACCGAGCTCTCTTCGAAGATCTCGCTCGACCGTTTGGAGTACGACGACGTGCGGCGCTTCGGCGAGGAGATTGCCGCGCGCTACGCGGCCGCCGAGGTGGATGCCGTCTACCTGGCCTACAACTCCTTCCAGTCGGTGATCTCGCAGAAGGTCGTCGTCGAGCGGGTATTGCCGCTGGTAACGGCCAAGGGCGGCGGGATTGAGGCTCCGGAGGTCGCGCGGTCCGAGGAGCCGTCGGCCGAGGAGAAGCGCCGCATCGGCGAAGCCGCGCTGACCGCCGGGCTCACCCTGCGGGACGAGGAGCAGGAAGCAATCCGGGCCCAGTACGACGACGAGTCGAAGCGGTTCGGCACCGCCGAGGTGGAATACACCTACGACCAACCGGCGGATGAGGTGTACTCGGTCCTGCTGCCGCGGTTCGTGTCCTCTCTGCTGTACCACGCCATGCTGGAGTCGATCGCGAGTGAGCACGCGGCGCGCATGACGGCGATGGACGCGGCGACCGCCAATGCATCGGAGATGATCGACTCGCTGACCCTGACCCTGAACCGGGTCCGGCAGGCGGCCATCACCAAGGAAATCATCGAGATCGTGAGCGGGGCGGCGGCGGTTTGAGCCGGCCCGGGAAAGAACGGACATGGCAGAGCAGATGTTGGAGCAGCAACCGGTAGACACAGGCGCCTCGCACTACGGCGAGCAGGGCCAGAATGCCGCGCAGACGGAGCAAAATATCGGCCATGTCGTGCAGATTTCAGGGCCTGCGGTCGATGTGCAGTTCGACGAGAAAAAGATGCCGGGCATCTTCCAGGCCCTGCGCGTCACCAGCGAAGGCTTCAACGTCCCGCTGCCGACCAACGTGATCCTCGAAGTCCAGCAGCACATCGGCGACGGCCGGGTGCGCTGCGTCGCGATGGAAGCGACCGAAGGCATGGTGCGCGGGATGAAAGTCATCGACACCGGCGCGCCGATCATGATGCCGGTGGGCCGGCCGACTCTGGGCCGGATCATGAACGTGATCGGGCAGCCCGTGGACGAGCTGGGCCCGATCGTCGGGGCGAAGTACCTGCCGATTCACCGCCAGGCTCCGAGCTTTGAAGAACAGTCCACGCAGGAGGAGATGTTCGAGACCGGGGTCAAGGTCATCGATCTGGTTCAGCCGTTCGTCAAGGGCGGCAAGATCGGCCTGTTCGGCGGCGCGGGCGTGGGCAAGACGGTCATCATCCAGGAGCTGATCAACAACGTCGCGACCAAGCACGGCGGCTTCTCCGTTTTCGCCGGCGTCGGCGAGCGGACCCGCGAGGGCAACGACCTGTGGCTCGAGTTCCAGGAAGCGGGCGTGATCGATCTGAACGACCTGCCGAAGTCCAAGGCCGCGCTCATCTACGGCCAGATGACCGAGCCGCCCGGCGCGCGTTTGCGCGTCGCGCTTTCCGCCCTCACCATCGCGGAGAGCTTCCGCGACGAAGAAGGCGCGGACACCCTGCTGTTCATCGACAACATCTTCCGGTTCACCCAGGCCGGGTCGGAGGTTTCGACGCTGCTGGGCCGCATGCCGTCGGCCGTCGGCTACCAGCCCAACCTGTCGACCGAGATGGGCGAGCTGCAGGAGCGCATTACCTCGACCAAAAAGGGTTCCGTCACTTCGGTCCAAGCGGTCTATGTGCCGGCCGACGACTATACCGACCCCGCACCGGCGACGACCTTCGCCCATCTCGACGCGACGACGGTGCTGTCGCGGCCGCTCTCCGAGTTGGGCATCTATCCTGCGGTCGACCCGCTCGCATCCTCCTCGCGCATCCTTTCGCCGCGCATCGTCGGGCAGGAGCACTACGACGTCGCGCAGGGGGTCAAGCGGATCCTCCAGCGCTACAAGGACCTGCAGGACATCATCGCCATTCTCGGCATCGACGAGCTGTCCGAAGAGGACCGGCTCACCGTTTCCCGCGCGCGCAAGGTGCAGAAGTTCCTTTCGCAGCCCTTCCACGTGGCCGAGCAGTTCACCGGCATTCCGGGCTCGTACTGCAAGATCGCGGACACGGTGCGGTCTTTCAAGGAGATCATCGAGGGCAAGCACGACGATGTGCCGGAGCAGGCCTTTTATCTGAAGGGCGCGATCGAGGACGTGCTGGAAGCGGCCGAGAAGCTGAAGGGGCAGAAGTAAGTGGCGGACGGTTTCGACGGCTCGAAGCTCAAGGTCCGGGTGGTGACGCCGGAGCGCATCCTGGTCGACACGGATGCGGCTTCGGTGGCAATGCCGGGCCTGGCCGGGGTTCTGGAGGTGATGCCCGGCGCGGCCCCGCTGATGACGGCCATCGGCGCGGGGCCTTTACACCTGACCGGCGCTGGCGCGGGCGAGGAAACTTACATCGTCGCGCGCGGCTTTGCTGAGGTTCTCCCCGACCGGGTCACGGTGCTGGTCGAGTACGCGGAAACCCCGGAGGCGGTGGACAAAGCCGCGGCCGAGCGGGAGCTGGGCGACGGACAGAAGCAGGAAGCCGATGCCGGCGATGACCCGCGCAAGTATGAAGCCGCGCGCCTCCTGGTGCTGGAAGCGGAAGCCAAGCTGGGGCGGGGCGAGGCGTAAAGGCACCCTTCCTCGCGTTCGCCCGGTATACTAGCCCGGCGAAGCGCCGGAGGCCGTCCATGCGGGTGTTTCTTCTTTCCTTGTTTGCGGGCGCACCCATGTGGGCGCAAAACGGCGCGCCCGCGAAAACCGCGCCCACCGGCACCATCGCGGGCCATGTCTTCTATGCCGACACAAACGGCCCGGCGCGGCTGGCGCAGGTTTTGGTCGAACCGGCGGAGGCGATCGACGGCTTCACCCCGGGCGCGAATAAGTCCGTCAGCGCCCACTTCACCGGGGTGCAGACGATGCCGGACGGGTCGTTTACCGTGCCGCACGTCGCGCCGGGAACGTACTACGTGTATGCTTCCGCGCCGGGGTACCTGTCGCCGCTTGCGAAGCTCGGCATCACGGAAAGCCAGCTGAGCAGCCCGGACAAGGCCGTCAAGGAGGCGATCGCGCGGACGATTCCGCGCGTGACGGTCTCCGCCGATCGTGCCGTCTCGGCCGACCTGACGCTGGAGCGGGGCGCGGCCGTGAGCGGGACGGTACTGTACGACGACGGAAGCCCGGCTTCGGGCATCCGGGTCAAGCTGCTCACGAAAAAGAAAGACAAGTGGGAGGAGATCCGCATGGGTCCGGTCCAAACGTCGGCCAGCATCCAGACCGACGATCGAGGAACCTTCCGTATCCCGAGCCTGCCCGCGCGCGAGTACCTCTTGGCCGCCGAGCTCACGGTGACGCGTTTGAACCTGGACATGAGCGGCGGCGCGACGAGTATGTACAACGACGACACCACGATCCCCGTGTACTCGGGGAACAAGTTCCGGACCAGGGACGCGGCCGCCTTCACGCTCAAACCGGGTGAGGAGCGGCCGGGCGAGGACATCCAGATCCCGCTCGGCAAGCTGCACACGGTCACGGGCAGCATCACGGCGGCGCGCGACGGGCACACGGTCAACGGCGGGCAGGTCGCGCTGCTGTATGCCGACGACCGGACCGAGGCGGTGCATACCAAGCTCGGGAACCGCGATGAGGGCTGGACGCTGAGCTTTGTGCCGGAGGGCGACTACATCGTGCGGGTGACCGACGGGGCGGATACGGAGTACGAGGAGATCTCGAACGGGCCGGGCGTGGTGCCGCCGACCCACACCAAGAGCACGACAGTCCACAGCTACGCGACCGGCGAGCAGCCGCTGCACGTCGAGGGCGAGGTGCAGGGGCTCGCTGTGCCGGTGCCGGAGAAAAAGGGCGGCGCGAAAGCCGGGGAGTGAGTTCCGTTTCGGGAAGCGGTTCCGCAACGGAACGCGGCGGCTCGCGGCGGCGGATTGCCCGGCTCCCGGAGCAGGCCCGCGCGTGTAGAGTGAGTCCGTGACCGACTGGGGCGAGATCAGGGC
>CAXTTW010000128.1:0-6825 GCA_964247255.1 uncultured Acidobacteriaceae bacterium | reverse complement strand
GATCATGAAGGTCTTCGCCGGTTTCGCCGAGTTCGAGCGCGATCTGACCCGCGAGCGCACCGGCGCGGGCGGGGTCGAAGTCCAAAAACGCGGTGTTCACTTCGGCCGCCGGTCCGAGCTCAACCCGAGCAGCTCCAGCTCGCCAGCGCCAGCTTGCGGAGCGCAAGTCCGCCCGCGAGGTCGCCCGCCCTTTCCCAATCCACCCGCTACCCTCTACAGCGCGATCATCCGAACGCTTGGAGCACTCGTTGTCTTTCAGCTTCTTGCCCTAAACTGCTTTTGCTACCATGGAGTGCAGCGGCGCACGCGAAAAGGAAGCTATGCAGCGGTACAGCAAGAAGCATCATCCCGGCCTTGTCCTCTCGCTGCTGCTCATTGTTGCCGTCGCCTTTTGGGGTGGGCACGACAAAGTTTCGCTATACAAAGCCGGCACCCACGGTGTGCCGGTAGCAAAGGTCAAGCTGCTGAGCGGGCGTGAACTCGCGGCGGATGCAACGAACCAGGTCCAGGCCGTGCTGCCCCCCTTGTTACCGGTCGTTCTTTTCGCGGCGTTCGCGCCTGTGCTCGTGCTTTGTGTGCGCCGGCCTCTACGCGCGCCGTTTCTCGTCCCATCTCCGCCCCATAGCCCGGCGTTCGCCCGCGCACTGGACCGGCGGCCGCCTCCCTGCGCCCGCTTGCGCTCGTAAGCATGTCGGTTGGCCGGTAATACCGGCATAGCCGTACTGACTCACAGCCTAAGCGCCGCCAGACCACCCTTCGGTCCGGGGCGGGGAGAACTCCTTCTCATGGACGTCCCGAAAACCCCATCCCGGGTGCGCCTGCTTGCGCCCGTATGTCTAGCTCTGAGCCTCGACGGTTGCCGCGGAAAGGCCGCGCAACCCGGTCCGCTCCAGCCGCCCACCGTAGCCGTCGCGTCGGTACAGCGCGGCACCATCGCCCACACCCTTTCGCTCGCCGGACAGTTCCAGCCATTCCAAGTAGTGGACGTCCATGCAAAGGTCGCCGGTTATCTCCGGCGCATCAATGTCGACATCGGCGACCGCGTGCGCGCCGGGCAGGTTCTGGCCGTTCTCGAAGTGCCGGAACTGGCTGCGCAGTATAAAGGCACGCAGTCCGAGGCGCTTCGCTCGCAAGACCAGATCGCGGCGGCACAGCATGAGGTAGCCCGCGCGCAGTCGCTCCACGCGGCGCTGGAGGCCAACTACAGCCGCCTCCGGAAAGCCGCGGAAGAGCAGCCCGGCGTGATCGCCGCGCAGGAGCTCGATAACGCCCGCTCGCAGGCAGATGCCTCACAGGCGCAGATCGACACGGCCCGCGCGGCACTTTCCGGGGCGAGGCAGGGCGCAGCGGTTGCGGCGGCCGATCAGCAGCGCGTCGGCGCGCTTCGGGGTTACACAACCGTAACGGCCCCGCTCAAAGGCGTCATCGTCTGGCGCTACGCGGACACGGGCGCACTCATTCAGACCGGCACGAACTCCGACACGCAAGCGCTGCCCATCGTCAAGCTGTCGCAGAGCGACCTGCTGCGCCTGCGCGTACCCGTGCCGGAAGATGCGATCCGGTATGTCCACGAGGGCGACGCCATGCAGATCCATGTGGACGCACTCGGGCGCGACTTCCCAGGCAAAGTTGTGCGGTTCGCGCGCAACCTCGATCTTCAAACCCGGTCCATGCAAACCGAGGTCGATGTGCCCAATCCCGACCTGGCGATCACGCCGGGGATGTACGCGAACACGTACCTGACGCTCGCGCATCGTGACAATGTCATGACCGTGCCGATCGCGGCGGTGACCGCTGACTCCACACTGGTGCTGGACGCGGGGGACCGGGTGCGGCGGCGCGCCGTAGGCACGGGACTGCGCGGCTCGCGCCTCGTGGAGATTACAAACGGGCTCGCGCCGGGCGATCGCGTGGTGCTCGGCGCGAGTGAGTCGCTCAAGGACGGCGAACCGGTGAAGCCCCTGCCGCAGAACGAGCCCGCGAGCGACATCATGCGGGAAGAAGGCGGAATGACCGACCCGTTCTCCCAGGATAAAGACAGCAGCAAGGGGAGTGAATGATGCCGACCTTCGCGCTGCGCTATCCCTTTTTCGTCCTCATGCTTTCGCTCATGGTGCTGCTCGTCGGCACGGCGAACGTCGGCTCCATGGCCGTCGACCTGTTTCCCGAGATCGACATACCGGTGGTCGTGGTCGCGACGTTTTTCTCCGGCATGCCGCCCGCGCAGATCGAGGCCAACATCACCGATACCTTTGAGCGGTTTTTCACGCTTGGAGCCAATATCGACCATATCGAGTCGCGCTCGCTCGCGGGCGTCAGCCTGATCAAGGTCTACTTCCGCCCCGGCACCGACGCGGGGCAGGCCGTCAGCAATATCTCGTCGCTCGCCCTGGCCGACCTGCGCCGCCTGCCGCCCGGCACGCTGCCCCCGATCGTGCTCGGCATGACCGCCTCAAGCCAGCCGGTCTGCCTGGTGACGCTTGAAGGCCAGGGCCTGAACGAAACGAAGCTCAAGGATCTCGCGCAGTTCCAGGTCCGCAACCAGATCGCGAACGTCCAGGGCGCGTCGGTGCCGCAGCCCTTCGGCGGCCGCTACCGGCAGATTCAGGTCTACGTAGATCCGCTCAAGCTGCAGGCGCTCAACATGAGCCTGATGGACGTTTCCGACGCGGTGAACCAATCGAACCTGATCCTGCCCGCCGGGGACGTGCGCATCGGTCTCCAGGACTTCAACATCTACGCCAACGCGCAAATCCCGACGCCGGGCGAGATCAACTCGCTGCCGCTCAAGTCCGTGGGCAACTCGTCGGTGCTGGTCGGCGACATCGGCCATGCCGAAGACTCGGGCGCGCTCCAAACCAATATCGTTCGTATCGACGGGCAAAAGTCCGTGTACGTCCCTGTGCTCAAGCAGGCCGGCAAAAGCAACACAATCACGATCGTCAACGGCATGCGCGCGGCGGTCAAAGCATTGGTCGACATCCCCGCCTCGCTTAAGACGGCAGTGGTATTCGATCAGTCCGTATTCGTTAAAGGCGCGGTCAAGAACCTGCTCAAGGAAGCCGGCATCGGCCTGCTGCTGACCGGGATCATGATCCTCGTCTTCTTGGGTTCGGGACGCGCGACAATTGCGGCGCTTATCTCGATTCCGCTTTCGGTGCTGGTCTGCCTCCTGGTCGTCAACGCGCTTGGGGGCAGCATCAACACCATGCTGCTGGGCGGGCTGGCGCTGGTACTGTCTCGGCTCATCGACAACTCCGTTATCGTGCTTGAGAACATCTTCCGGTTCATGGAGGAAGGAGCTTCTCCCGAGAAAGCCGCAGGCGAGGGCGGCTCGGAAGTGGCGCTGCCGGTGCTTGCCGCGACCGTGACCACCTCGGTCGTGTTCTTTCCGGTGTTTCTGCTCGACGGCGTGAGCAAGTACCTGTTCACCGATCTGGCATACGGGGTCGTGTTTTCAATCTTCGCGTCCTATGCGTTCTCCATGACGCTGGTGCCGCTCTACTGCGCCAGGTTCATACGCGGCCACGGCGAGCATCCTGAAGGGAAACCGTCGCGCTTCCAGCGCGGGGTGGACGCCTTCAACCGGGCTTTTACCGCCATGCTCGAACGCTACGAGAAGCTGGCCTATCGCGTCGTTGCGAGGCCGTGGATCGCCACGGCTGTCATCCTGGGCGGCATCGCGGTCACGCTCGCGGTGTTCGCGCCATTGCTGGGTCGGGCGTACTTCCCCACCACCGACCCCGGGCAGTTTATCGTCAACGTCAAAATGCCGTCCGGCACGCGGATTGAGGTAAGCAACCAGTACATCGCGCGGGTCGAAGACATCATCCGCAAAACAGTCGCGCCCGCCGACCTCGACATCGTCGTTTCCAACATCGGAGTTTCAGCCGATATTTCAGCCATTTACACGCCCAACGCCGCCATGGATACCGCCTTCGTGGAGGTAAGCCTGAAGGAGAAGCACCACACCAGCTCATTCGCGTACATGGACCGGACGCGGGCCGCGCTGGCGGCGCAGCTGCCCGAGCTCAGGACGTACTTCCAGACCGGCGGCACGGTGGATTCGGTCATCAACCAGGGCCTGCCCGCACCGCTCGATATCCAGTTCAGCTCGAACGATCAGAAGGCCGCCTTCGCTCAGGCGCAGGAATTGGCCGGGAAGCTGCGCGCGCTGCCGACCGTCGCCGGCGTATATATCCCGCAGGACCTGAAGTACCCGGGCCTGGCGCTCAACATCGACCGCGAGCGCGCATCCCTTATCGGCCTCACACCGAAGAACATCGTCGACAACGTGGTAACCGCGCTGACCTCGGACTCGGTGGTGGCCCCGAGCTTCTGGGTCGACCCGAAGTCCGGCAACAACTACCTGCTTTCCGTCCAGTATTCCGAGCAGCAGATTGGCCATATGAATATGGAGGAGCTTCAAAACATACCCCTGCGCGGAGCCGGCGCCAAGGCCTACACACCGCTGCGCTCGGTCGCGTTCCTCCATCAGATCGACACGCCGACCGAAGTGGACCACTACCAGCTCCGGCGCGTCATCGACGTTTACGTGCAGCCAAAAACCGAGTCGCTGACGGCGATCGACAAACAGGTGCTTGACATGATGCGGCAGGTACCGGCCGCGCACGGCATGAGAGTCACGCTGCACGGCGCGAGCAACAGCATGAACACCGCGTTCGCGCGATTCGGGCTGGGCCTCGTCCTCGCGGTGGCGCTCGTTTATCTCATCCTGATGGCGCAGTTCACCTCATTCATCGACCCGTTCATCATCCTGCTGGCCGTGCCGCCGGGGCTGGCCGGGGTGGTGCTCATGCTCGTGATCACCGGGTCCACGCTCAACATCATGTCGCTGATGGGAGTGATCATGATGACCGGGATCGTGGTCTCGAACTCCATCCTGATTGTTGAGTTCGCGGGCATCCTGCACGAGGGGGGCAAAAGCCGGCTGGACGCGGTGGTGCAGTCCTGCAAGATTCGCCTGCGGCCGATTCTGATGACCTCGCTCGCCACGCTGCTGGGCCTGATCCCCCTGGCGCTGGGGCTGGAGGCGGGCAGCGAGCAGTACGCGCCGCTGGCCCGGGCGATCATCGGCGGATTGTCAGTGTCGGTGGTGCTCACGGTTTTCCTGGTGCCGGCCGTGTACATGCTGGTGCATGGCCGAAAGCAGGGACCGCAGCTGCCCGCCGAGGGTGGGCGAGAAGGGGCGGCCCATGCGTAAGCTGCTCCTGCTTCTTCTCGCTCCCGCCGCGGCAGTGCGGGGGCAGAACCCGCCGTCCGCGCCTCAGCCGCAGATCCTGCTTACGCAAACCGCTGCGTCCGGCACGCCGCCTCCCCAGCCTGCGCCCGCACCGCCCACCCTGAACCGCGCTCAGGCGGAAGACATGGCGCTCCATAACAACCCGCGCATTACCGTCAGCCGCCTCCTCACACTCGCGCAGCAGCAGACCGTTCGCGAAGCCCGCGCGGCGGAGCTCCCGCTCGCCAATGGGTTTGTCACGGGCGAGCAGGCGTACAACGGCAGCCGTCTCGGCTACGGCTCGCTTTCTTCGACGCGGCTGCTCACCCACGCGGGCGGAGGCGTGGTCGTTTCGCAGCTCATCACGGACTTCGGACGCACCCACAACCTCATCGCCTCAGCCAAACTACAGGCCGAGGCGCAGCACTCCCAGGAGGCCGCCACCCGCGACCAGCTCCTGCTTGTCACCGACCAAGCCTTCTACAGTGCGCTCGAAACACAGGCGGAGCTCCGCGTCGCGCAGCAAACCGTGGCCACCCGGCAAGCGGTGCAGACGCAGATCGGCGGGCTGGCGCGCAACAACCTGCGCTCCACCCTCGATGCTTCTCTCGCCGCCGTGAACGTTTCGCAGGCGCAGCTGTTGGTCCTCGACGCGCAAAACAGCGCCGCGGCCGCAGCGGCGGCGCTCGATGACGCGCTGGGGCTCGATCATGCACAGGAGTTCATACTCCAGGACGACCCAGGTGCGCCCCCGCCGCCCCCGCCCGACTTGGATGTCCTGACCGCGGCGGCGCTGAAGCAGCGGCCGGATCTCCAAGTGTTAACTGAAACCGAAAGCGCGCAGCAAAAACTGAGCCGTGCTCAGGCCGACCAGAGACTCCCAAGCCTGACCGCGCTCGGCACGGTCGGCGGCACTCCGGTCCGTACCGGGCGGTACTTCGTTTCCAGCTGGGATGGCGGGGTCGCCGGGAATCTACAGATTCCGATCTTCAATGGTTTCCTGTACTCCTCGCAGGCGAAGGAAACCGCGTTGCGCGCGCAGGCAACAGGAGCGGAAGCGCTGGCGCTGCGTGACGGAATCGTGCGCGACGTGAGAACCGCTTGGCTCACCGTGAACAACACCTTCGCGCGGATCGATGTGTCGGCGCAGCTGCTCACGCAAGCCAATGCCGCGCTGAAGCTTGCGGAAACCCGCTATACCTTGGGTCTGGCTTCCATCGCGGAGCTGAGCCAGGCGCAGCTGGCGCAGACGAAGGCGGAGATCGGCTTTACCAACGCGGGCTACGGCTACCGGGCCGCTTTGGCGCGGTTGCGCTTTGAGACAGGGCAGTAACGAGGGCCTTCGATCGCTTTACGCACGTTAGATTGCCGCGTCTCGATGCTCGTTTACCTCAATTTAGGGCCGTTTTCCTGGAAATGCGGAGGACCCAGCCGCAGTGACCGTCGCTTTCCCGGCTGCAGAAGCCGCGTTGCGATACCTTCGGCGCTGTGCAGCATCGGGAAAGTTGCATGCCGGGCGCGGTACGCTTACCAGGTATGCACTTTTTGGGCCTCGATGTGGGAACAGGCGGCTGCCGCGCCGG
>CAXTTW010000127.1:5705-6830 GCA_964247255.1 uncultured Acidobacteriaceae bacterium | reverse complement strand
GCGTCGGGCGCGGCGGCGGCAAACCCCACCGTCTGCCCCGGCTTGAGCAGCCCAGCGGAGTACGTAAAGCTCACGTCGAGCGGGTTGGGCTCGGTTTCCGGGCCTTGCGCGCCCGCAAGCACCTCGGTAAAGCGGCCTTCCGTCGCGGCAGCGTCCACCAGCGTGACATTGTGGACGTTCCCCTTCAGCGCGGAGGCGACCATGCCGGGCCCGTCCATGGCGAAGACGCCGCGAAAAGTGACGTCGCGGACAGCGGGAGCGGGGTAGCGGATCTGGAACAGCGAGTACCAGTCGTCCAGGCGGATGTTCTCGAACGAGTAGTCGGTATGCCGCCCCACGCCGCCCGGGTCGGCCCACAGCTCGAAGAACGCGAACGGGACCTTGCAGTCGCCATAGCCCGCGTGCAGCACGTCGATCCCGCGCATGTGGAAGTGGGCGCTCGAAAAGTTTTTACCCGGCCAGCCGATGCGGACGATGTTGGAGATCGAGGTTGAGACCTCGGTGTTCTCGATCGAGATGTCGGTGACGTCCGGGCCCGGTTTGTGCAGCTCCGCGTCGGTGTAGCCGTCCCAGTTGCCGTAGGCGGCAAAAACGTCGTCCGAGGCGCGGAAGAACGAGTCGCGCACGGTGGTGTCGCCGCCGCCGAGCCAATCTAGGCCGTCCTGGTTGGCATCTCCCTTCACCCCGGCCACGGCCTTGAAGTTGTAAAAGCCTATCCCGCGCGAGTCCTTCATCTGGATCTGCCATGTCCGGCTGCGGACCACGGTCGTGATGCCGTCGATCTCGATATTGCGGGCGTTGTCCATGACGATGGCGTGCCAGTCGGGCTTATGCATCCAGCCGTCGTCGTCCGCCGGGTTTTGCGGGCCGTCGTAGACGAGCATGCCGCGGCCCCACACGCGGACGTCGTGCACCTGCCACAGGTTGAGCGAGCCGAAGACCACCGCTCCGGGGGCTAGATAAATGCGGTCGCCGGAGCGGGCATTGATGGACCCGCGATGCACGCCGGGGCCATAGAAGCGGACGCCCGGGGTGCTCGCGCCGGGTGGGTGAACCTCGGGCGGGTTGGCGAAGAGAAACAGCATGTCCGCCTCGGCGAAGTGGTCGCCGGGCCGCGTGATGGAC
>CAXTTW010000127.1:1206-5690 GCA_964247255.1 uncultured Acidobacteriaceae bacterium | reverse complement strand
GGGGGCGGGTTTTGGCACTGCTGCGGGGGGCCGGGGTGGGGGTTGGTGTGGGTCGGGCGGTGGCGTACGGGGCGGATGCCGAGGCGGCTGGGAAGCACCTCGACGCCCCGGTCCCAGTGGTGCGGGTCGTCGGCGGTGACCGAGACTGTGGCCGGGCCGACAAGGTCGAAGTTGAGCAGGGAGTAGTTGGAAGCCGCGTGGACCACCGGGGTGCGTTCGCCGTCGATGGACACGATGTAATGGGTGGACCGGACTTCCGGCGGCACGGGCGCGAGGCGGGCGGCGAAGGCCGGGCAAGCAAAAAGAAGGAGAAGAAGGCGGCGCATGCGATAGTGCCACTGTACGCCGTGCTCTATGCCCTCGAAGCACGCAAACGCTTGTCCAAGCCAGACGTGCCTTCGCTGTGCTACCGTTTTCCCGGCTTTAGAAAACATCCGGAAAAGGACCCTGTATGCCCGTGCTCACCCCCCTGACAGCCACCCGCATCAAGCCCGCCCTCGCACTTTCCCTCCTAGCCCTGCTCGCAGCGCCCGCGCTTGCGCAGAACGGGACTCTCGTGTGGAGCGACGAGTTCAACGGCCCGGCCAACGCGCTGCCCGACTCCGGCAAGTGGACCTACGACACTGGCGGCGGCGGCTTCGGCAACGCCGAGCTTGAAACCTACTGCTCGCCCAGCTACACCACCGCGCCATGCGTGGCCGGCCAGCCCAACGCCTTCCAGGACGGCAACGGCAACCTGATCATCCAGGTGCGGCGCGACTCGAGCGGCCAGTGGACCTCCGCCCGGCTCAAGACGCAGGGCATCTACCAGCCGCAGTACGGGCAGATCGAGGCGCGCATCAAGTACCCCGTGGCGGCGGGGCTGTGGCCGGCGTTCTGGATGCTGGGCGCGAACATCGGCTCGGTGGGCTGGCCGCAGTCGGGCGAGCAGGACATCATGGAGTGGGTGCAGAGCTACGGCCCCAACACCACTTCGTCGACCTCGCACGGGCCGGGCTACTCCGGGGCGAACGGCATCGGGGCGCGCTACACCTTCCCGAACGGCGGCCGCGTGGACGACGGCAACTTCCATACGTATGGTGTGGTCTGGTCGCCGAACCAGCTCCAGTACTACCGCGACTCGCCGAGCAACGTGTTCTTCACGCTCACGCCGGCCTCGCTGCCCTCGGGCACCCAGTGGGTATTCAACAACCCTTTCTTTCTTCTGCTGAACTATGCGGTGGGCAGCGGGGGCTTTCCCGGCGCGACCGACGGCACGACACCCGCGAGCGCGAACATGGTTGTTGACTACGTGCGCGTGTACCAGAACGGCGGCTCCGCCCCGCCCCCGGCGAACCTGAACGGCTCGCACGTGCTGGCACCGGCGAGCTCGCCCGGTCTGGTGCTGGACGACAACTCTTCGAGCACGGCAGCGGGCAACAAGATCCAGATCTGGTCGGCCAACGGAACCGGAGCGCAAAAGTGGGTCTTCAACAACAGCGGCGTCCAGCCGGCGGGGTATTACAACATCGCCGTCTCGCTCGGGGCGTACTGCGCCACCGCATCCGGCGCGAACAGCGGGGCTCCAGTGAACCTCCAGCCGTGCAACGGGTCGGCGGGGCAGGCCTGGCAGGCCGTGGCTTCGGGCAATGGGTATGTGTTCCACCCGGCGAACAATACGGGCCTCTGCCTGGATGTCCAGGGTTCAGGCACGAGCTCCGGCACGCAGGTGCAGGCCTGGACCTGCAACGGCACCAACGCGCAGCTGTGGGCGCTCCAGTAGGCGGCTGGGCTTCTTACTCAGCCGACTTGGGGATCATTCTGGGCGTAGCGAAGGACCTGCTTTCTCGCTGCTGGAGAGAGCAGGCCCTTTTGCGGAGCACTGCCGTCTCCCTTGGGATTACCCTGCCTAGGCGAAAGTCCCGCCCGCGTCCACCCTGGCCATGGCTTCGGCCGGCGGCGGCGCGGACTCGCCGGCCTTGAGCTTCATCTCCGCCACGGCGTGCTCGATTTCGGAGTTCACCTCGCCGCCCAGCAGGATCATGGCACCGGTCAGATAGAACCACAGCAGCAGGATGATGACCGCACCGAGCGAGCCGTAGGTTGCCGGGTAGCTGTTGAAGAAGTGGATGTAGACGCGCAGGCTGAGTGAGCCGGCGACCCAGCCCGCCAGGCCGATCAGCGAACCCGGCGTGAACCAGCGCCACTTGCTGTTGTGCACGTCCGGGCAGAAGTAGTACATCACCTCGAACGCGAGCACCATAACCAGCGAGGCCGCGACCCAGGACAGGATCCGCAGCAGCACGGCAAGCGCCGCCGCCCCGCGAAAGACGCCGGACAGGTGCCGTGCCGCGCCGTCTCCGGCAATGGCGAGCGCGAGCGCGCCGAGTACCAGCCCGGCGACCAAGAGGGTGAGCCCGATCGCCTGGAGGCGCGCCTTCCAAAATGGGCGCGTTTCGCGCACCTTGTACACCGTATTGAGCGTGTCCTGGATGGCGGAGATGCCGATGCTGGCCGAGAACAAGGCAAAGACAAGGCCGAAGGTCACTTTGCCGGGTGTGCTGGCTTTGGTGGTCTGCTTGAAGGTTTCCGTCACCAACGCGAAGGCGGAGGGCGGAATCAGCTGCCCGATCTGGTTGAGCAGCTGGAAGTACAAGCCGCTGGACGACTTCGCCACCAGGCCCAGGATCGACGAAATCGCGATCAGGGCCGGGAAGATCGCCGAAAAGAACGAGTACGCCAGCTGCGATGCGCGGCCGAACAGGTTGTCGTCGTTGATGCCGGCCCACGTGCCCTTGGCCACCTGCTTGAACGGCACACCCTGCAAGTCCCACAGGGAGTGGAGCGGGCTGTGCTGCACGTGCGCCCACGCCATCGCGTGTACGTTCCACGAGTGTGGGCCGCTTGCATGCGCGGCGTTCTTTGCGGCTTCTTCGGTCGGCTGCGACATGGTCCCCTTTTCGCGTGGGCGCGCTGGGTTGCCGGCGCCCGCTTCAACCGCTTTAAGATGCGCTCTGGCAAGCGGGGAGCCGGCTGTTTCTCTCCCGGACGGCCGCAAGGGGGAATGAACGAAAGCGGCATGCTCGCCAACGAAGTGCGGACGCTTGTACGATGCAGAGGCCAGTTTACCTTTTTGAGGAATCCGTATGCCTTTGCGTTTGTTCGCCGCCTTTCTGCTCGCCGCCCCCGTCGCCGCCTTCGCTCAAGCTCCGCACATGCTTACGCCCGCCGAAAAGCAACGCGTCGACGACCTGGTGAGCAAGATGACGCTTGAGCAAAAGCTCGATTACATCGGCGGAACCGGCTTCGCCACGCGCGCGGTGCCGTCGCTGAACCTGCCCGCGTTCGAAATGTCGGACGGGCCGTTCGGCACGCGGTCCAACGCGGGCTTTCCATCCACGACCTATGCGGCGGGCATAGGCTTGGCCGCCAGCTGGGACCGCGACCTGGCATCGCGCGTGGGCGCGGGCATCGGGCGCGACGCGCGGGCGAGCGGCGTGCACTACATGCTGGGGCCGGGCGTCAACATCTATCTCTCGCCGCGCAACGGGCGCACCTTCGAGTACTTGGGCGAGGACCCTTTCCTGGCCGGGAACATCGCCACCGGCTACATCACCGGGATGCAGGAGCAGGGCGTCAGCGCGACGGTCAAGCACTACCTCGGGAACAACTCCGAATACCTGCGGCACGATTCGGATTCCGAGATCGAGGAGCGCGCGCTGC
This sequence comes from uncultured Acidobacteriaceae bacterium, assembly GCA_964247255.1. Classification (GTDB taxonomy): domain Bacteria; phylum Acidobacteriota; class Terriglobia; order Terriglobales; family Acidobacteriaceae; genus EB88. The sequence continues at coordinate 1,988 of CAXTTW010000127.1, read as the reverse complement.
ATGAAATCTACCTGCCCGCCTTCGAGATGGCCGTCAAAAAAGGCCATGTCGGCGCGGTCATGGACTCCTACAACCTGATCGACGGCGAGCACGCGACCGAGAACGCGCGCTTCAACATCGACGTGCTGCGCAAGGATTGGGGCTTCCAGAACACGCTGATGTCGGACTGGGTGGCGACCTACGACGGGGTCGCGGCGGCCAACGGCGGGCTGGACCTCGAAATGCCGACCGGCGCCTTCATGAACAAGGCGAACCTGCAGCCGGCCATCCAGTCCGGCAAGGTTTCGCAGGCGGTGATCGACGACAAGGTCCGGCACATCCTCACGACCGCAATGGAGTTCGGCTGGCTGGACCGGACGCAAACCGATCCATCGATTTCCTACCTGGATGCGCGGAACAAACAGGCGGCGCTCGACTCCGCGCGCGAATCCGCGGTGCTGCTCAAGAACGAGGGCGGGCTGCTGCCGCTCGACAAGTCGAAGATCAAAAGTATCCTGGTTGTCGGGCCGAATGCCTACCCCGGGACGCCGGTGGGCGGCGGCAGCGCGGGCGTGCGGCCGTTTCATCAGGTAAGCGCGATCGAGGGGCTCGAGGACGCGCTCGGCCCGCAGGCAACCGTGTACTACGACCGCTGCATTCCCGAGCTGGGCGACTTGGCGCGCGCGACCAAATACACGACGGAGGCGAACGGCGGCAAGCCAGGAGTAACGCTGGAGAGCTTCAAAAATGACCAGCTTGCCGGCCCGCCCGCGGCAACGGCGACCGTAGCGAGCATCAACGTG
>CAXTTW010000127.1:0-1196 GCA_964247255.1 uncultured Acidobacteriaceae bacterium | reverse complement strand
CCCGGCCTCCGCCGCGCGGCCGCGCGCGCGGCCCCGCGCCCCCCCCCCCCCCCCCCTCGACTCGCTGTCCACGAAAACGGCGGCCAGTTCGCGGCGATTTACGGGGTACTTTACCCCGCCGGCGGCAGGGAAGTATGCCTTTATCGTGGAGGGCTCGGGGGAGGGCTCGGGCTATCGGGTCTTTGTGGACGGCAAGCAGATCCTGGACAGCTGGGACCTGGTGCGCTCGTACGAGGCCCATCAGACGCTGAACTTGACGGCCGGACCGCACAAGGTCGTCGTCGAGGATAAGAAAAACGGCCCGTTCGGCGGGAAGCTGGTGTTCGGTATCGCCGAGGAGGAGCAGGGGCTGGTAAGTAAGCGCGCCAAGGAGCTCGCCGCCAAGGTGGACGCGATCGTGGTCATGGCGGGCTATCTTCCCTCCGAGGAGAGCGAGGGCGGCGACCGCACCTTCGGGCTGCCGTACGGGCAGCACCGCATGATCTCGGACCTGCACGCGATCAACAAGAACCTGATCCTGAGCATTACTTCGGGCGGAGGCGTGGATACCTCGGCCTGGTACAACGACGCACCGGCGATGCTGGAAACCTGGTATGCGGGCCAGGAGGGTGGGCGCGCGTTGGCGGAGATCCTGATGGGCGAGGTGAACCCTTCGGGCCACTTGCCGGCGACTTTCGAGAAGAAAGCGGCGGATAACCCGACCTATGCCAACTACTATCCCGCGCCCGGCACCAAGAAGGTCGAGTACAAGGAGGGTATCTTCGTCGGCTATCGAGGGTACGAGAAGAACCATGTGCAGCCGCTCTTCCCGTTCGGGTTCGGCATGTCCTACACCAGCTTCAAGTTCGCCGATATCGCGGTCTCGCCTAAGTCGGCGGGGGCCGACCCGCGGGTGACGGTAAGCTTCGACATCATGAATTCCGGCAGTCGCAAGGGCGCGGATGTCGCGCAGGTGTATGTGGGCGAGGACAAGCCGAAGGTCGAGCGGCCGGAGCGGGAGCTGAAGGGCTTCGAGCGGGTGGAGCTCGCGCCGGGCGAAACGAAGCATGTCTCTGTCCAGCTCGATGCGCGCTCGTTCGCCTACTGGGACGCAGCCGCGAAGAAGTGGACGATCGATCCGGGCAAGTTCACCATCCACGTGGGCGATTCGGTGGCAGCGACCCCGCTGACCGGCTCGGTGGAGCTGACGGCAGCGG
>CAXTTW010000126.1:0-6912 GCA_964247255.1 uncultured Acidobacteriaceae bacterium | reverse complement strand
GCGACCAGCACCGCGTCGGCCTGAAGCACTTGACCCTCACCCCCCGCGGCCGGCTCGACCGAAACCAGCGCACCCTCGCCCTCAACCGCGACGCCCGTCACCTTGGTGCCGGTCATCAGCTCGAAACCCTGCTTCTTGAACAGCTTGGCGCTCTCCTTGCGCACCTCACCGTCGAAGCCGGGCAGGATCTGATCAAGATACTCGACCACCGTCACCTTCGCGCCCAGCCTGCGCCACACGCTGCCCAGCTCCAGCCCGATCACCCCGCCGCCGATCACGACCAGATGCTCCGGCACCTTCGGCAGCGACAGCGCGCCGGTTGAGTCGACGATGACCCGCTGGTCGATCGCGACGCCCGGTAGCGGCGTGACCGACGAGCCGGTGGCGATCACGATGTCCCTGGCGGTGACGGTCTGCTCGCCGACCTTGACCGTATGCGCGTCGGTGAACGCGGCCTGCCCCTTGAGCCACGTCACCTTGTTCTTCTTGAACAGGAACTCGATCCCGCCAGTCAGCTCGCGGACCGCCTTTGCTTTCTCCGCGTGCATCTGCGTGAGGTCGAGCGACACGTCGGCGAAGGTCACGCCGAACTTGGCGAGGTGACCGCCCTTGGCCTCCTCATACAGCTCGGACGCGTGCAGCAGCGCCTTGGACGGGATGCAGCCGACGTTGAGGCAGGTCCCCCCCAACGTCTCGCGGCTCTCCGCGCAGGCGGTGCGCAACCCCAGCTGCGCCGCCCGGATCGCGGCGACATAGCCTCCGGGCCCTGCGCCGATCACGAGGACGTCATAATCGTAGTCAGCCACTGATCTTCTCCATGCGGCACCCGTCGGCAGGCTTCGCGCCCATGGTCGTCAATGTGGGCGAAAGCAGAACACGTTCAACTGCAGGTCAAAGCCGCGCTCGATCCGCTCCACGAACGGCAGCCGCGCGCCGTGCGTGCCGTTGATCGAGTAACGGAAGCCATGTCGGGAGACCAGGTTGAGCATGTCGCCCAGAAGCTGCGGCTTGGCGGGATTGCTGTGATATTCGAAGAACAAGTGATCGACGCGGTCGAGCTGGTCGGCGATGTCGAACAGGACGCTGTTCTCCGCGCCCTCGATGTCGATTTTGAGGAAGTCAACGGAACACCGCCGGCCTGCCCGGGTCCATGCCGGGCAGCGGCCAGGGACCTTCCAGCAAGTCGCCCGGAATGCGCTCACAGCTGCCGGCTTCGAGGCCGGCAGCCTGCAGCAGCTCGCCTTTCCAGCCCTGCACCGCGGGCCGGTCCAGCTCCCACACGCGCAGGTCCAGCCAGGGCTTGCGCAGGGCGAAGGTATCGAGCCCGGCACCCAGCAGGCAGTACTGCCGCGCGCCTTGCCGGTATGCCTCCGCCAAGCGCGCTTCAGCGAACAGCGACCGTGCCACCACGAACGCCCGCAGCGAGCGCGACCGAGTCCTGCCTTGTGCGGCTGGGGTTCGGCGCAGCGCGTCTTGCCCGGGCAGGCCCAGCAGAGGGACCGCGAAGGGATCGCGAAAAACGACCGGGTCGTCGTGAAGCTGGTGCGCCGCCCGCCGCAGGGCAACCCTCCATGCAGAGTGCGCCTCATCCGGCATGCCGGGCGGCACGGTCAGGCGCGCCGCTCTCTTCGCTTGCGTCACGCCTGCGTGTCCATGGCACAATTCTCCTGCATCTCGCGCCCGGTCAGGAGGCATCGTTGCGCCTGTTCACTCTCATGCTGCTCGCTTCGGCCATCGCGCAGGCGCAGGCGACCGGCGCGGTCGCCGGACGGGTGTTCTGCGCGGACACCCACACGCCGTGCCGGTTCGCGACGGTGACGATCCAAACCGCGCCGCCGCGCTCCAACGAAGGCGGCCCACTGCCCAAAGCCGGCCCGAGCCGCCGCCACCGACCTGGACGGCGCGTACCGCGTCGCCAACGTCGTGCCTGGCGAATACTACATCCTCGGCGAGCTCGCCGGATACATCTCGCCATCCGACCTGGCCGCGAACGTGGGCGAGGGCGACCCGGCGCGCTTAACCGCGTCACCGTCACCGCCGACGGAACCGCGACCGAGAACCTTTCGCTCGCGCGCGGCGCTTCGCTCGCCGGGACGGTACAGTACGACGACGGCGGGCTCGGGATCCGGCTTGCTTACTATCTCTACTGCCGTGACAGCACCGGTAAATGGAAGCTGTACCACAATCATCCCGGCGACAGCTCGCTGGCCCCGCTCGGACTCCAGGCACATACCGACGATCGCGGACACTTTTACGAGCCCGCTCTGCCGCCCGGCACCTACACAGTAGATGTCGAGCTGCCGGCGGCCTTGCTCCTGCCGGATGCTATCCAAGGTACGCGCGCGCTTACCGTTCTTCTTACAGGCGGAGGTGCGCTCCGCACATATTACGGCAACAGACCTCGCCTTCACCAAGCAACCCCTATCGAGCTAACTGAAGGCGCGGACCGCTCCGGTGTGGATATCACCATCCCCATCAACGGCCTGCACTCGGTGAGTGGAGCACTTACCTCCAAACAGGACAGACGCGCCTTCCCCTACGGCGCGGTACGCCTGCTCGACCCGGACGACAAGACCGTCTTGAGAGAAACCTTCGTCGGCAACGACGGCTCCTTTGCCTTCCAGTATGTCGCGGCGGGCACCTATCTCGTGGAGATCGACCCGCATGGAAACGGCAACCAATCTCCTGTTCCGTACGAAGCCATGACCGCTCCGATTCAGGTCGAAACGGACTTAGCCGGGTTGACCTATGCGCTCAAGCCGGTAAAAGCCTCACCAGTCCGCTAAGGAAGCGTGCACGTCCGCAGGCCTTTGCACCGCCAGCACCTGCAGCCCGAACACCCGCCCCACCTGCCGGGCCGCCTTGTCCGCCGCCTCCCCCAGGGGAACCGGCGCGCCCAGTTCTTCTTCGAGCGAGGTCACCGCCCGGTCCGCGATCCCGCAGGGGACGATCAGGCCGAAATCCCGGAGGTCCGTCGTCACGTTCAGCGCGAAGCCGTGTGAGGTGACCCCGCGGGAGACGTGTACGCCGATCGCGGCCAGCTTCTTTTCCGGGACCGTCCCGCCCGGGAGCGTCCACACCCCCGTGCGCCCGGCGATTCGTCCCGCGCGCAGCCCGTACTCGCCCGCGACGCGGATCAGCGCCTCCTCGAGCAGGCGGACGAAGTCCACGATGCCCAGGCGCGCGCCGCTCGCGAGAGAATGCGCGCGCAGGTCCATGACCGGATAGCCGACCAACTGCCCCGGCCCATGATAGGTCGCATCGCCGCCGCGCTTAGTGACATGCAAAGCGACTCCGCGCCGGGCCAGCTCACCGTCGCTCACGACCACATTCCCACGGCCCGCATTGCGGCCCAACGTCAGCACCGGCGGGTGCTCCAGCAGCAGCAGCAGGTCGCCGACCTCCCCGGCGTGCCGCAGCTCGACCAACTTCTCCTGGAGGGCGAGCGCGCGGGCGTACTCCACCCGGCCTACCTGCAGCAAGGTCAGGAGGCCAAGGGTGAGTCCAGTCATCTTCCCATGCTAAATGCGGCAAAAGGCCGCCCGGCAAAGGCGGCCTTTTGCCAAGTCGCGACTTACTTGCCGGACAAGCACCCGTTCTGCCCGGAGCTGTTGGGGTAACCCGTCCCGGCGGTATAGGCGGCGTTCGACCATTCTCCCTGGAGCTTCCACTGCGTGTTGTTGGAGAAAGTCACGAGCGGCGCGCCGAAAGTCCACGCGCACTTATCGCCGTTCTCGTTGCCGGACGCGTCGTACCAGGCTCCCGGGCTCGCGGGGTCGGTGCGGGCTTCCGACAGCTCGTGCGCGCTGATGCTGGCCAGCGACGCAAGCCCCTCGGAGTGCAGGCCGGAAGTGTCCTGCGGGTTGCAGCCCGCGTCGCCGTCTGGCTTGAAGAAGAACGCGAACTGGACCGGCGTGCCGCCGCAGGTCCCGGCGCTGTGGTAGGCGCAGTAGCCGGCGCTGCCGCGCTGTTGGTCGCTGTACACGGCGTAGTAGCCGTTGCCGCTCGCGTCCGGACGCACCACCTTGCACACCTCGGCGAGAATGGCGCTGGTACTGCTGCCGTTCGCCGAAGCTGAGGTGTCGATGATATGACCCTGGTGGGTGGTGCTCGCGGTTACCTGGCCGTTGGTGCCGGTGTACTCGTCTGAGGTTTTGGCGTAATTGGATAAGTTGAAGCCGTCGTACCAGCTGTCGATCCCGGAGATTTCGTCCCCGTTGTAGCTCGCCCAGCTCGGCCCCCAGAAGATGGCCTGCGTGATCGCGGTTTTCATGATCTTGCCGCCGTGGAAGGTCATGTTCGCGCTGCTGGTGCGCGCCGAGGGTTGAACTCCGCCGCTGACGCGCGCGTTCGGCTGAAAGCCCCGCGCCCAGTGAATGCCGAGCATCGGCGGCCCGGAAGGCTGGTTCAGGTTCTCGACCGGGGCCTTAGCGGCCGATGGGTCCGCCTGGCCCAGGGCTGCGCCGGTGGCGCATAGGAAGGGGAGGAGCAGGGATGCTTTCATGGGGGGTCTCCTTGCTTGACATACGCTGCCGGCCATGGCGCGTCGGCGAAGCGTTCTGGGAGCTTGCCCTGTTTCGCCTTTCTCTGTCAATTGAAATTGCATCGCGCTTTGCCGCCCGGAGCGAGTTTGTCCAGACCGGTCATTGCCTTCCCTTCTGTCAGGATTGGCCGCCCCACCACTCCCCCAGGCGCACGAATCTGTAATTCGCCGCGGGACCGCGCTCCAGCAGGAACCCGAGCGCCTGCACGGTGCGCGTGCGCTCGGTGGTGATCGAATCCGGGCCGCCGTCGTGGAGCAGGATCGTCGATCCCTTGCCGGCCTTGCGGTTGGCCCGGATGCCGCGCTCCACCGCCTTCATGATCTGCTTGGGCGGGCGGCCCCGCCGCCAATCAAAGCCCATGCTGTTCCACATCACCGTTTCCATCCCCAGCTCGCGGGCCGCGCGCATCACCGCCGGGCGGCGCTTGCCGAAAGGCGGGCGAAAATAGCGCACCTTCCGCCCAGTCGCGTCCTCCAGCACGCCCGAGCAGGCGCGCATCTCCTCGCGCATCGCCGCCGCGCTCAGGAAGAGCATGTTCCTGTGCGTCATGGTGTGGTTGCCGATGTCGTGGCCCGCCTCGGCGACCTGGCGCACCAACCAGGGCAGCTGCCGGGCATACTTGCCGACCATGAAAAACGTCGCTTGGACGCCGGCGTTGGCCAGCTTCTCCAACACCTCCTGCGTGTACCGGTCATTCGGCCCATCGTCGAAGGTCAACGCCAGCTCGCGTGGCCGCGGGCCGTCCACCAGGGTCTTGCCCCAGATCTGCGAGGTGCACCACTGCGAGCGCTGCCATCCCCCGGCAAGTGCCGCGAAGGCCGCGCCAGCCCCGGCCAGTTCCCCTGTCAGGTTCATGCGGTCAGTGTAAACGGGCCGGTTCTTCCACAGCGTCAAAAACTTTTCTCTTTTCTTCGCTTCAGGTTTCGCCTAGTATTCGCCTATGCCGTTTCGTGAGCTCCACGAGCGGCATCCACTTTTTACACGAACCTGTAGAGAAAGCGAGCGCACCTCCATGCCCAAGCCCTTCCGCATCGCAGGCCCAGCCCCCGCCGCCCAGGCAAATCTGTTCGCGCTCGAACCGCCCGCGGCATTTGAAGAAGCGCCGCCGCGCAAGCCGGTCGGGCGCGCCGGCCCGGGACTCGCACCGATGCGCATAGCGATCGAGGGCCCGGTGCGCGCGGGTAAGTCAACGCTGGCGCGGCTACTCGCCGAGCGCATGGGGGCCGCCCTGGTCGCCGAGCCCGAGACCAACCCGTTTCTCCACCGCTTTTACGCGGGCGAGCCCGGCATGGCCTTCGCCGCGCAAACCTGGTTCCTGCATGAGCGCGTCGCGCAAATGCGCGCGGCCTCCGAGGTCGCGACCCGGTTGTGTCGGACTACATCCTCGAGAAGGACAAGCTGTTCGCTTTTCTGAACCTGTCGGACGCCGAACTGGCCCTGTACAAGGAGATGTACGCGGCCGAGCCGATCGCGTACCGGCCCGACTTGGTGGTCTATCTGAAAGCGACGCCAAACGCGCTCGCGGAGCGCACCCGCCGTAAGGCGTTTCTTCCCGAGCAGGGCATGGGCGAGGCTTACATGGCGCAGATTTGCGATGCGTACGAGCATTTCTTCGCGCGCTACACTGCTTCGCGCCTGCTGGTCGTCGATACTTCCGCCATCGACTTCGTCCACAGCGACCGCGAGCGGGAGCTCCTGCTCGATCGCATCCTGAGCCCAGTCCACGGGCGCGAGCACTTCGCGCCGCTGGCGCGCATCGCCTGAGCGGCAGGTTACCCTTGAAAGGGAACTGGAGCCCTCCTCACGATGAGCCTGTCCGTACCGCGCGAGCCGGCAGCGCCCGCGAAAGTGACCCTGCCCGCGCTGGCCGTGAAAAAACGGGCCGGTGAGCGGATCGTGGCGCTCACAGCTTACGACTACCCCAGCGCGCGGCTTGCCGATGAAGCGGGAATCGACCTGCTCCTGGTGGGCGACTCACTGGCAATGGCAGTGCTGGGCTACGAGTCCACCCTGCCGGTCACGCTCGACGAGATGCTGCACCACACCCGTGCGGCGCGCCGGGGCGTCCGGCGTGCACTCCTGGTCGCCGACATGCCTTTCGGCACCTACCATGCCGACGAGATTGAGGCAGTCCGCAATGCGGTCCGCTTTGTCAAGGAAGCCGGCGCGGAGGCGGTCAAGATGGAAGGCGCACGTCCTGCCTTGGCGAATCGTTTGGTCGAGGCGGAAATTCCGGTCGTCGCGCACCTCGGCCTGACGCCCCAGGGTGTGCACCGGATGGGCGGCTACAAGGTTCAAGCCAAGACGGCGGCGGGAGCGGAAGCGCTGCTCGCCGACGCGCTCGCGATGGAAGCGGCCGGGGCGGGCG
>CAXTTW010000125.1:0-6949 GCA_964247255.1 uncultured Acidobacteriaceae bacterium | reverse complement strand
GCGCTGAAGATTGGCCGCGTTTCGTCCTTGGACGCGCCGGCGTCGACGAAGCCCGGCTTGATGTCGATAAAGGCTTCCTCGCGGAGGCGAGTCAGGTAGGCGCGCAGGGCCGGCTGGACCTTGGCCGAGCCCACCGCATCCTCGACCTGCGCCTGCACCTGCGCGAACGGCTGCACGCCGGCCGGGGTATGGCCGTCGACCTTGAGGATCACGAAGCCCTGCTTGGTGCGGATCGGCGCGGAGTAGCCGCCCACCGGCAGCGGAAAGACAGCGTCCTCCAAAACCCCGGCCAGCTGCCCGCGCTTGAACTCCCCAAGCGTGCCGCCGTCCGCCGCGGTCGAGCCGGTCGAGTTCGCCTTCGCCAGCGCGGCAAAGTCCTTGCCGCCCTTGAGCTGCGCGTAAACCTCATCGGCCTTGCGCTGCGCCTCGGCAACCTGCGCGGCGTTGTCCGGGTCGGCGGTCGGGATCAGGATCTCCGACAGCCTCACCTGCTCGGGCGTTGTGAACTGGTCCTGGTGGTCGCGATAGTAGTTCTGCTCGTCCGCCGAAGTGATGTTGATGCGGCGGCCTACTTCGTCGCGGATCACCTGCGTGGTGATGGCGCGGTTCTGGATACTCGCCCTGAAGTCGGCGAAGGAAACGCCCTGCTGCTCGGCGGCCTTTTCAAGCGCCTCCATCGAGTCCAGGTTATTCTGCTTGCGCAGCTCGTCGAGCTGGCGGATCGTTTCCGCTTCGCCGGTGATGCCGAGCTGCTTGCCCTTGGAGAGCAGCAGCTGGTTGTCGATCAGGTCGCGCAGCAGTTGGCGTTTCTGCTCGGCGACGTCCGCGGGTGGGATGCTGCGCTGCTTGGCCGCCTGGTCCAGCTCAGTGTCGGCCCGCTCGAAGTCCGAAGTGCTGATGACCCGATCGTTGACGCGCGCGATGATGTCTTCGACGACCTCGCCGTGGAAAGGCGAGTCGGGGGCGGCCGCGGCGGCATTCTTGCTGACCGGGGCATTGGCCTGGGTCGCTTTTTGCGCCGGAAGGGGCGCTGCCAAAGCGGCGGTGGCAACGGCAAGGAGCGCGGAACGGAGGATGGAGGGTAGGGCGGTCATCAGATACAGGGGTCTCGGCGGTTGGGCTCGCGTGTCGGTGGCCGGGCGATCTGACCTGTCCATCGCGTCTGCCTCAGATTCTACGCGCGGCCGGGCGAAGGCGTCATCTGGGCGGCCTTGGCGGGTCCGCAGGCAGTGGTCATGCTGAATGAGGTGCCGTAAGTCCATGGCAACAGTACAGGCACACTGAAAAGGCGTGTGCCCAGTCTGCCCGCAGCGAGTTCGGAACGTCCAGAGCGCAGCGAGGACCTGTTTTGAGCTGGGCCGACGGGGAAGCGGGTTCTTCGCTTTGCTCCTCAGGCGGGTGTGTGAAGTTCCTCCCATAGAAGCCTGCCCTGAAAGAGGGGTCATCCTGAGGAGCGCAAGCGGCGAAGGATCTGCTTTTCGGCGCGCAGGGAAAGCAAAAGCGGATCCTTTGCTTCGCTCAGGATGACTCATCTTCCTGTTGCCCTTGACTTCTCACACACCCTCTCAGGACGATCCGTCAGGGCTGCGCGGGCGATGGCGAAGCGGCAAACGCGCGCCGCGGCTGCGCCGTCAAACCCGCCGGCCCGCTTGCTATACTTTTCAGGTACGTCCAGAGGTCCAATAGACACCCCATGACCCCTCGCGCCCGCCGGACCACTTTCTCGCTCGTCGCCTTTTTCACCGCCTGCGGGCTGGCCGGGGCCGTCGCGAGCCAGCGCGTCCAGGCGCAGGACGGCGACTCGGACCAGGACTTTCGCGACTCGCTCAAGCAGTTCGCCGCCGTGTACGCCACGGTCAACGAGAACTACGCGACCCCGCTCAAGGGCGACAAGCCCAGCGACACCATCTACGACGGCGCGATCCCTTCGGCGCTGCGCACGCTGGACCCGCACTCGAACTTCTTCGACCCCAAAAGCTACAACAAGCTGCTCGAAGAGCAGCACGGCCGGTACTACGGCGTGGGCATGCTGATCCAGCCGCAGCTGATCGGCGACAAGCAGCGCACCGTCGTCCTGAAGCCGTTCGCCGGAACGCCTTCGTACAAGGCGGGCATCCATCCCGGCGACATTATTACCCAAGTCGACGCGAAATCGACCGACGGGTTGAGCTCCGACGAAGTTGTTGCGCTGCTCAAGGGCGACAAGGGTACGCACGTCAAGGTCACGGTGGCGCGCGCGGGGGATACGCCCGGCTCGGCACAGACGCTGTCGTTCGACCTGCAGCGGGCGGAGATCCCGAACAACTCGGTCGACCTGTCCTACCAAATTCAGCCTGGCCTCGGCTACATCCACATCAAGGCCGTCCAGGAAACCACGGGCAAGGAGGTCTCCGACGCGCTCGCGAGCTTCGGCGACGTGAAAGGCCTGGTGCTGGATCTGCGCGACAACCCCGGCGGCCTGCTGAACCAGGCGGTAGCGGTGTGCGACCAGTTTCTCAAGCGCGGGCAGGTGATTGTTTCGCAGCGCGGCCGGGCCTATCCGGAGCAGGTGTACAAAGCCAACCGCGGCAGCGACAAGAACTACCCCATCGTCATCCTCACCAACCGCGGCACGGCCTCGGCGGCGGAGATCATCTCCGGCGCACTCCAGGATCACGACCGCGCGATCATCCTGGGCCAAACGACCTTCGGCAAGGGCCTGGTGCAGACCGTGTACCAACTGAGCGACAACACCGGCCTGACTCTGACAACCTACCACTACTACACGCCGAGCGGGCGCTTGATCCAGCGCAACTACGAGGGCGTGTCGCTCTACGACTACTACTCCAACCACGGCAAGCCGCAAAACCCCAGGGACCGCGAAACCAAGCTGACCGACACCGGGCGCACCGAGTACGGCGGCGACGGGATCGCGCCGGACGTTCCGTTCGAGGAGCCCAAGGCGACCCATCTGCAACGCGTGCTCATCGCGCACTACACCTTCTTCGACTTCGCCCAGCGCTGGCTCGGGAAGCACCAGATCGCCAAGGACGCGCAGGTAACGCCCGAAATCCTGGACGCCTACAAACAGTTCCTGCACGAAAAACAGATCAACTTCACCGAGGCGGAGATGGCGCCGGTCGTGGAATGGGTCAAGGCGAACATCCTGGCGGAGCTGCTGGGCACGGCCTACACCCAGGAGGATGGCGCGCGCGCCCGCGCCGAGTGGGACCCTGAGATCAAGAAGGCCGTCGCGGTGATGGGGCAGGCCGCGCAGCTGGAAGCGAAAGCCGAGCAGGCCGCCGCGGCGAAAGAAGCCGCGAAAAGCAACCTGCCTTCGACGATGTGAGCGCGTCCATGGGGGAGTTCCGACTCGCGACCGAGGCCGACATCCCGGCGCTGGTGCCCTTCGTCAACGCGGCCTACCAGGTCGAGAAGTTCTTCAAGATCGGCGAGCGGACCGACGTGTGCGAGCTGGAGGAGTTGTTCCGGTCCGGGCGCTTCCTCCTGCTCGAGGAGGGAACGGCCCTGTTGGGCTGCGTGTACGTCGAGGTGAGCGGGGAGAAGGGCTACTTCGGCATGCTCGCGGTCGCGCCGGAGCGGCAAAAGCAGCGAATTGGGAGCCGTCTGATCGCTGCAGCCGAAGAGTTTTGCCGCGAAATGGGCTGCCGTTACATGGAGCTGACCACGGTGGACCTGCGCACGGAGCTGCCGCCCCTGTACGCGCGGTTCGGCTACCGGGTGACCGGCACCCGGCCGTTCCCGTCGGAAGCGATGCCGGTCAGCCGGCCCTGCTCGTTCGTAGTGATGCAGAAGCCGCTGATGTCTTAATGGTTGCTGGCCGGCTCGCCGATCTGCTGGTGCGCGTTTTCTGTCGCCTCGACCTTGTCCGCGACATTCTTGATCGAAACGATGCCGCAAGCCTCGCGCGCGCCCGCGTTGCCCGCGGGGTCACTCTTCATATCGTCCGGACCCTTGTGGACGAGGATCGACGTGCCGCCGTTCGCAAACACCGAGTTTGGGGCCTTGGGGTCGAGCGTGACATCGCTGGAGGTGAAGGTTTCCTTGGCCGTGCCGTCGTCCCGGACCTCCAAGTTCAGCGGCAGGTCGCCCGCGTGGTGGCCGGCGGGGTTCTGCGTTCCATGCTGCTTGCCGCTCGGGTTGAAGTGCCCGCCGGCGGTCTTGAACTCGGGGGCGTCGCACGCTGGGTTCTGGTGGATGTGGATAGCGTGCTGGCCGGGGTCCAGGTTCTTGAGCTTGACGATGAACTTGACGTCTTTTTTCTCCTGCACCATCCAGATCGTGCCGCCGAACGCCGCCGACGATGTTTCCATCTGCACTTTGACCGCCTTCGGAGTTTGCGCCGCGCCCACGCCCGCGCTTACCGCCACAACCGCCGCTACCCATCGCATCGCTCGCATTGCTTCTCCTCCGGAACCGGAACCGACTCGAAGCATGAGATGCGCCCGCGAACGCCGTGAATCGATTAAGCTTGCGGGGAAGGAGACAAAGCTATGGAAGCTGCGGAAACGGACGTGCGCGCACGCTTGAAAGCGGGGATTCATAAGTTCAGCACGGAGATATATCCGGAGCGCCGCGAAGCCTACGAGCGGGCGGCGACCGAGCCGCAGCGCCCCCACACCCTGGTGGTGACCTGCGCGGACTCGCGCATCGACCCCGAAATGGTCACGCAGTCCGGCCCGGGCGAGATTTTCGTGACGCGCAACATCGGCAACCTGGTGCCGCCATACGGGGAGATGCTGGGCGGCGTGTCGGCAGTGCTCGAGTACGCGGTGAGCGCGCTCAAGGTCCGGCACGTGGTCATCTGCGGCCACACGGACTGCGGCGCGATGAAAGCCATGCTCAACCCGGCTTCGCTCGATAAGCTGCAGGTGGTGCGCCACTGGCTGCGCAATGCCGAGTCCGCGATGAGCATCGCGCGGGAAGTGGAGTCGCCCGGCGACGACCTGTTGATGAACCTGACCAAGCACAACGTGCTAATGCAGATGACCCACGCGCGCACGCACCCCTCGGTGGCCGGGGCCATGGCGCGCGGCGAGCTGCTGATGTCCGGGTGGGTGTACCGCATCGGCTCGGGCGACGTGCTGATGTACGACGACGCGGCACGGCGGTGGGAGACGGCCGCGTGATCCTGCCCCGCTCCCGGCAGCTGCGCTGGATGCTGTTTTATGTCGGGCGGCCGCTGCTGATCCTGCTCGTGTGGGACCTCGCGGTGGTGAGCGCATACCAGGCGGCGGGCTGGCGGTGGTTGTCGCTGCCGAACGTGCCCCTGAGCCTGTTCGGCGGGGCCATCGGGGTCATTCTGGGCTTCCGCAACAACTCGGCCTATGGGCGCTGGTGGGAGGCGCGGACCCTTTGGGGCTCGATCGTGAATAATACGCGGTCGATCGCGCGGCAGATCGTGAGCGTGGTGCATGCACGCGAGCCTTCGGCCGAACTGGACGCGATGCGCAGACGCATGGTGTACCTCCAGATCGCCTATGTGCAGGCTCTGCGCCAGCACCTGCGCGGGCTGGAGCCCTGGGAGGAGCTCGGCCGCATCCTGCCCGCGGACGAGTGGGCGTCGCTGCGGGGCAGCAGAAATGTTCCTTTGGAGCTGCAGCGGCGCACCGGCCTGTGCCTGAAGGAGTGCCGGGACCGGGGCTGGCTCGACGCGCTGCACTGGGCGGCCATGGACACCAGCCTGAACGACCTGGCCGATGCGCAGGGCGGGGCCGAGCGCATCAAGAACACGCCCATGCCCAAGCAGTACGACTACTTTCCGGAGCTGTTCGTGCAGATTTACTGCCTGCTGCTGCCGCTCGCGCTGGTGGGGCAGATGGGCTGGTTCACGCCGCTGGGCTCGACCCTGGTAGGGTTCATCTTCCTCGCGCTCGACAAGATCGGGCGCGACCTCGAGGATCCCTTCGAGAACACAATCTATGACGTGCCGCTGACCTCGATCTGCACGACGATCGAGACCAATCTGCGTCAGCTGCTCGGCGAAACAGAGCTGCCCGCGCCGGCGGCGGCCATTAAAGGTGTGTTGTGGTGAAGGATTGGTGGAGCTAAGCGGGATCGAACCGCTGACCTCCTCGTTGCGAACGAGGCGCTCTCCCAGCTGAGCTATAGCCCCACGGACGCCGGACGGCGATCACGCGACAAACTAATGCTAGCAGGAGGCGGGCCCCCGGGCAACTCGCGGCGTAGGGTTCCGAATTCCGTAGGCGTCGCCGGCACCCCTATGAAAAATGTGTTGACCCGGAAGCAGTCCGCGGTTACTGTAGCTGAGGCAGAAGGCAGCGCGACCCGGAATACGGTCGCCGATGCCCTGTTGCAAGCCGTGGGTGTCCTTTCCGCGTGTTTCTCCTGCGATTCGCGGCCTCGGGGCTGCCGGGTTCGAGTGAATGGAGAGGTACCAAATGGAAACGCCCTGCGTCTAAAAATTAAACAATGCGAGTCGCGACGCAATCTTTTCGCGTCTCAACCACATAAGGCACCCGGCGCACACGCCGGCACTCAGACTCGGGTCGTTCCCGGTCTGGACGATTTACCGATAGAAGGAGCTAGTCCGAGCATGCGCTCTGATCTGATCTTTGGGGCACTCACCCACCTCGAGAACCGCTACCAGTTGTGCCAGCTCGCGTCCAAGGCGACGCGCAAGCTGCACAAGCCCAATACCCGTCTGCAGGACACCACCAACGACGTCCTGCTCCGCTTCCACTCCGACAATCCCGCGTCCGACCCGGTCGCGGAGATGCCTGCGCACGAAGACGAACAGCGCCGCGCCGCCTAGAACGGTTCTCCTCTAGGGCTCGACCGCCGCAATTTGCCGTGCGTCTTTTCCCGGCGGAAAAGTCGCACGGAGCTACACTGAAGGACAATCACTCAAACGCGCGGCATGTCGTCCCACGTTGTCTTTCCCGAACACCCTCCGCACCGCCCCCTCCCTTTCTGAGCACTCCGCCCG
>CAXTTW010000124.1:2953-6950 GCA_964247255.1 uncultured Acidobacteriaceae bacterium | reverse complement strand
CGGCGACCTGATTGTGGGCGCGCCGCTGTGGCACGACTGGGCCAAGCCGATCGTCTTCCAGTGGAACGCGGATGGGACGGAGTTCCCAGAGCTCTCGATCGGCGGGGCAGGGGCGGGGCTGGACAACTACGGGCAGGCGGGCGACTCGCGCACCGGCGGCCACCATATCCTGTCTATTGCCGAGGGGATGAAGCGGGGGTTCTCCCCGGCGTTTCTGATCACGCAGGCCTCCGCGCACTCCACCCCGACGCTCGGCAACGAGTACAAGGTGGTGAACTGGCTGCGCGCCGCGGCGATCGTGGCCGGGCAGGATCCGGTCGCCAAGGGTTACCTGACGCGCGACGCGAAAGGCAATTTACGCTTGCCTGCCCTGCGCGCGACCGGCGAGGTGGACCTGAATGCGGCCGGACAGACCAACATCTTGACCGAGTACCAGCTGCACAACCTTTCCGACGCGGACTTTACTCAATCCATCCCGGCGGTCACGTCCATGCAGGCGGTCCTCGCGGAGGTCGCGCCGTCGTTCGGCTACGACCCCGCGCAAACGGCTGCGTACAACAACGGCTTCCGCAACGTGGTGTTCGCGAACTTCAGCGCGGAGCGGTTGTACGCGGTCTACACGGCGGCGGGGCTCGGGGGCGTGCGGGCCGAGGTGCAGCTACTGCGGACGCGCGGGGCGCTGTAAGTTCCCGTTGTCTTCGCAAATCGCTCCGTGCCACTATAGGGCCATGCAGGCGTCTGAAGTCATCTCGATCTTGCGCGCGCATGAAGCCGAGCTGAAGGCGTCGGGAATCATCCACCTGAGCCTGTTCGGCTCGACCGCGCGCGGGGACCAGGGGCCGGAATCGGACGTGGATGTAATGGTCGAATTTGATCAATCAGCGAAGATCAGCCTTCTGACTGTAGGTAGATGGGTATCTGATTTGGAGGACCTGTTAGGCGTACCGGTGGACGTTTCCTGCAAAGACTGGATGCGTGAGCGGGTGAAAAAATACGCGCTTCGGGATGCTTTGAATGTCTTTTAGGGAACCGCGACCTCTGTTTGAGGACATGCTGGATGCGATCGACGACATACGGAGGTACCTTGGTGATTTCGACCTAGCGGCATACTCAAAGTCGGATATGACCAAGGCTGCCGTCGAACGCAGGCTTCAGGTTGTCACGGAGGTTGCACGCCGCTTGGGTCCGCAGGCCGAGCTGCTTTGTCCCGGTCAAGACTGGAGGCGAATTCGCGATTTCGGAAATGTCCTGCGCCACGCGTATGACGGAATCGACGATCGGATCGTGTGGGATGCCCTCATCGAGCACTTGCCCGCTCTGGAGCAGGCTGTACGTTCGGCGATCAACCGTCTGCCCCCTGAGGAGTAGCCATTTAGCAAACCAGCTGCTCCCGCCCCACCTTCACCCCGTCGAGCCGCCCCAGCATCGTGAGCGCCACCCGCTCCGGCTCGAACAGGCTTCGCGCCATCGCTTGCAGGTCCTCGACCCGCACCTCCTCGACCCGCGCCAGGATCTCGTTCGGCCCGAAGAAGTGATCGAAGTACATCTGCTGGCGGGCCAGGTTCGACATGCGCGAGCCCGAGCTTTCAAGCGACAGCAGCAGGTTGCCCTTGAGCTGGTCCTTGGCCCGGCGCAGCTCGTCCTCCTCCACGGGCTGCTCCTTCAGGCGGCGGAACTCCCCCATCACCAAGCGGATCAACTGCTCGGCCTTGTCCGCGGAGGTCCCGGCGAAGACGCACAGCGAACCGGTATCGCGGTAGGGGCTCAGGTCGGAGTAAATGGAGTAGGCCAGGCCGTGCTCCTCGCGCACCGTTTGGAAGAGGCGCGAGCTCATGCCGCCGCCCAGGATAGTGTTCAGGAGCAGCGAAACATAGCGGGACTCGTCCGCCAGCGGGCGCGCAGGGACGCCCAGGCACACCTGCACCTGCTCGAGCGACTTCTTGTTCTTGAGGATGATCTCGGCCGCGGTCTTCGGCGGGGCCTCGAAGCGCATCGGCTCGCCCGCGGGCAGGGCGGCGAACTTCTCCGTGACCAGCGCGACGAAGCGCTCGTGGTCGATGTGCCCGGCGGCCGAAAACACCAGGTTCCCGCCGTGGATGCGCGCCCGGTTGTAGTCCAGCAGGGTCGACCGTTCGAACGCGCCGACTGTCTTGGCCGTGCCCAGGATGGGCCGCCCAAGCGCGTTGCCCTGCCAAAAGTTCTGGGTGAAGATCTCGTGGACCAGGTAGTCCGGGTTGTCCTCGTCCATCTTGATCTCCTCGAGCACCACGCCGCGCTCGCGCCGGATCTCCTCCTCGGCGAAGGTGGGGCGCAGGACCAGGTCGGACAGAATGTCGAGCGCCTTGGGCGTGTGCTCGTCCAGCACGCGCATGTTGAAGCAGACCGTCTCCTTGCCCGTGAAGGCGTCGAGGTTGCCGCCGATCGCGTCCACTTCGCGGGCGATGACCTGGGCGGAGCGCGTCTCGGTTCCCTTGAAGACCATGTGCTCGGCGAAGTGCGCGATGCCGTTCACCTCGGCCTCCTCGTGCCGGGAGCCCGCGCGCACCCAGGCCCCCATGGCCACCGAGCGCAGGTGCGGCATTTCCTCGGTCAGGATGACCATGCCGTTGGGAAGGGTGGTGCGGCGTATGTTGCGGTCGGGCGCTTCGTAATGGGTTCCGGTCATCGTGTCCTGTCGCGGCCCGTGGGCTATCCTGAGTGCAGGGCACTCATGGCAACCACGCTCCAACCCGGGCCTTTTCCCATTGTAGAGGCGGCGGCACCGAGCCCTTTGTTCGGTCTGGACCGGCCCTCGCTCGAAGCTTTAGCCGCGCGCTTCGGGCAAAAGCGATTCCGCGCCCAACAGCTGGAGCAGGCTCTCTACCGCGACTGGGCCGAGTCGCTCGACGCGGTTGAAACCTTGCCCAAGGTGTTTCGCGAGGAGCTGCGCGCCGAAGGCTTCACGGTCGGTCTCCCGCGCATCGTGGAAACGTTCCGCTCGGTCGACGGCACGGAGCGCTACCTGATCGCGGGGCTGGACGGGCAAACGGTCGAAACGGTCTGGATGCCTGGCCTCGCGGACACCCCCGAGGACGAAGAGGACAGCCGCGGCACCAATGGGCCGCAGCGCCGCGCCACCATCTGCGTTTCCTCGCAGATCGGCTGCGCGGTCAACTGCCGGTTTTGCCTCACGGCCAAGCTGGGCCAGATCCGCAACCTCAGCGCGGGCGAGATCGCGGGCCAGGTCGTCGCGGTGCTCAAACGGCAGGGGGTGCACCTGGGCCGGGACCGCATCAACCTGGTCTTCATGGGCATGGGTGAGCCGTTCCTCAACTACGACGCGTGGATCGAGGCGTTCCGTCTACTCTCGGGGCCGGTCGGCCTCCACGCCTCGCGCATGACCGTGTCCACCTCTGGAATCGTACCCGGCATACTTCGGTTCGCGCAGGAGCCCGCGCGCCCGCGCCTGGCGCTCTCGCTCAACGCCTCCAACGACGAAGTCCGCGAGCAGGTGATGCCGGTCACGCGCAAGTGGAACACCGCTGCGGTGTTGGACGCGGTGCGGCAGATCCCGCTCGGGCCGCGGGAGAAGGTCACCTTCGAGTACGTGTTGTTGGGCGGGGTCAACGACCGCCCGGAGCACGCGGCGGAGCTGATCGCGCTGGTCAAGGGGGCCGGGTTCCCGGCGTATGTGAACCTGATTGCCTGGAACCCCGGTCCCGGCATCCCGTACGACCAGCCCGAGCCCGCGGCGGTTGAGGCGTTCCAGCGGCGGCTCATCGCGGCCGGGGTTCCCGCCTTCCAGCGCCGGCCGCGCGGGCGCGACATCTACGCCGCCTGCGGCCAGCTCAAGCGCACTCTGAGTTAGTCTTCGGTTCGGTCTCGCGAGCCGACAATTTCTTACCTGCTTCCTCCCGCTCGCGTATTAATGGCCTGTCATATTTCGGCACGGTGCTTCACTGCGACTTTGTCTGGTCCCTAAATTGCAGGCCCGGCTGCTTGTCTTCCTGGGAGGGCC
>CAXTTW010000124.1:0-2853 GCA_964247255.1 uncultured Acidobacteriaceae bacterium | reverse complement strand
CTCGTCTGCGCACAGTTTGAAACCAAGAAGCATGGCTGCGGCTGGGTTTCTAGCCCACCCTCGCCCGGTCATACTGCCCGCGGTTCGCCGCGGGTTCGACAAAGTGTTTCCCTGCCGTCGTCCCCCGCCGCGCAGGTTTCTTGAAAGGCCTGCTCCCATGAAAACGAGCGAATCGAAACCGAGCTTCTCCCTGCGCCTCCTCGCCTTTCTTTTGGCTCTGCTTTTCCCTGTCTCCCTCGCGAGGGCCGCGACGCTGCCCGCCTCCGAGCGGGTCACGGTCAACCTGGGCAGCCAGCCCTGGCGCTTTTTCATGGGGGACCCGACCGGTGCCGAGCAGCCCTCGTTTCCCGACAGCACCTGGGCGCAAGTGGGCGTGCCTTACTCGCCGGACGACCTGTACAGCTTTATCAACTTCAAGGCCGGGGGCGGAGACGGCAGCCTGGCCCCGGGCAACACCGCCTGGTATCGCACTTCGATCGGGACAAGCGGGCAGTATGCGAACCGCAAGGTGCTGCTCGAGCTCGAGGGCGCGCAAACAGGCGTCCAGGTCTTCATCAACGGCACACTGCTGCCCGGGATCAGCGGGGTCGCGAAAGGCGCGAAAGCCACGCACGTGGTCGGCTTTATCCCGGTCATCGTGGATTTGACCCCCTATCTTTCCAAGGACGGCAGCAACAACGTGGTTGCGATTCGGGTCGCCAGGGGTGCTAACGATTGGTTGGACAATCCAGAATTCGCCACGGGTTTTCGCTTCGGGCAAGGATTTCTCGGTCTTTTCCGCCCGGTCAAGCTGTTCGTCACGGACTACGTGCACATCCCCGAGAACGTGTACTCGAACCTGAAGACCTGGGGCACACACGTTTCCACGCTTTCAGCGAGCGACACGAGCGCGCAGATCGACGTGCAGACCAATGTCGTCAACGAAGGCGCGTCCGCGCAACAGGTCACGGTGACCACGCAGATCGTCGATGCGTCCGGCAATGTGGTCGCGACCGGGCAGGGTACGCAGACGGTCGCGCCAAGTGCAGCGCCGCAGCTGGTTCCGCAGCTGTTCGACCAGCAGCTGACCGTCACCAATCCCACGCTCTGGTATCCGAACGGCAGCATCTACGGCAAGCCGTACATGTATAAGGTCTTCCACACGGTCAGCATCAACGGGCAGGTGGTGGACGCGACGCAGAGTCCGCTCGGCATCCGGACGATCACCTGGGACGCGAACTTTCCCTACTTCAACGGCAAGCAGCACTATATGTGGGGTGCCTCGGGCCGCTACGACTATCCGGCGATGGCCTCGGCTGTGCCGGAAGAGCAGCAGTGGCGCGATCTCCAGCAGCTGGCGGCGGCCGGAGGCAACCTGTGGCGCCCCGGCCACTCCTCCCCGAGCGAGGAGTTCATCGACGCGGCGGATGCTTACGGCATCATGGTCGTCGATCCGAGCGGTGAAGGCGAGGGCGCTTTCCTGGCCCCCTGCGACCCTACCTGCGACAAGGCGACGCTGAAGACCGAGCTGCACCGCGACATGATCATCCGCGACCGCAACCACCCCTCGATCCTCGCCTGGGAAGCGGACAATGGACAGACCCAGACCGCCTTCGCGCAAAAGCTGCAGGGCCTTGTCAATCTCTGGGATCCTTCGCCCACCCCTCGCGTGCAGGCAGACCGTACCCCTGACCCCGCGAACGGCTTCATCCTGAGCTGCACTCTGTCCGGCTGCGAAAATCTGGTCAAGAACGACTTCCCCAACAACCCCGCCTGGGGCGCGGAGTATTGGAACTGGGGTTCGGCCCGCCAGGCGTATGACGATGAGCTTGCCTTCGCCGCGCCGTTTCTCGAGGACTGGCGCGCCGGACGCGCGGCCAACACCTTCGGCATGGCGCAGTGGTACTTCGCCGACACGCCCGGCGAGAATCACTTCTTCCTCGAAGGCAAGAACGACACCGATGTGCGCACGTTCGGCACCTCGATGGTCGATGCGAACCGCTTTCCGAAGATGCTGTATTACATCTACGAAGCGGCCTGGATGCCTTATTCCGTCAAACCGGTGGTTCATCTGGCGCACCACTGGAACCGGTCCGGCACCGTGCAGGTCAACGCCTTCAGCAATTGCCCGCGGGTCCGGCTGCTGTTGAATGGAGCGCCACAGGGGAGCGATCAAACGCCGAACCCCTGGACCTCGGTGGACGCGAACGCGAACAGCTACCCCAGCGGGCAGGACACCGCGGCCAACCTGCAGGCCAGCGCCGCGGTAAAGCAGCAGACCACCACGATGCCTTTCCAAGCCTCGTGGAGCGTCAATTTCGCCCCCGGCACCCTGACCGCGCAGTGCCTGGACGACCTGGGCAACGTGGCCCAGTACGGCGGCGCACCCGTCGCCGACACCAAGGTGACCGCGGGCGCGCCCGACCACATCGTGCTCTCGCTGGTACCCGAGCTGACGAAACCGGACAACACGAACTTCGCCATTACGGCCAACGGCTCCGACGCGGCGTTCGTGGTCGCGCAGGTGGTGGACGCGAACGGCAACGTGGTGCCGACCGACAACACCGACAACTTGACCTTCGCCGTGAACGGCCCGGCCACCTACAAGGGCGGCACGGAAGCCTACGTCCAGACCGGAACCGATGCCTGGGTCTCGAGCCCGAACAACCCCTACGCAAGCGGAGTCGGCGGGCCGCCGTCCAACGGCTACCACTCCCCTGGCGACCCTGAGCTGCAGGTCGAGGGCGGCCTGACCAAGGTGGTCGTCCGGAGCCAGTTTACCCCCGGACCCGTAACCGTGACCGCCACGGCTCCCGGGCTCCGGTCCGGATCGGTCACCTACACGATCCAGCCGGCCGTGATGACCACCTCGCC
>CAXTTW010000123.1:0-7040 GCA_964247255.1 uncultured Acidobacteriaceae bacterium | reverse complement strand
GCTTCGAGCGCCACCCCCTGCGTCTTCATCAGCTCCGCCAGGTGGTGGCTTCCGTTCAGCCCCTGCTCCTCCCCGGCCACCGCCGCGAACACGACCGTCGCCGGAAACCGGATCCCCGACCCCGCCAGCGCCCGCGCGCACTCGATCGACACCGCCACCCCGGACGCATCGTCGTTCGCCCCCGGCGCCGCGTCGGTCGTGTTTTCATTGGTCGAGTTCCGCGAGTCGTAGTGCCCCGTCACCAGCACGGTTCTCTGGCTCTTCTCTGTCCCCTTCAGCACCGCGTACACATTCACGATCGGCGTCGGCACATGGATCCTGCGCCCATACTGCCCATCGCCCGGCTGCTCCACAAACTGGTCGCGCTTCACCTCCAGGCACCCGCCGCAGCTCTTGCCGATCGCCTCGTACTGGGCCGCCACCCAGTCCGCCGCCGCCGTCACGCCCTTACCCGGCGTCTGGGTGCCGACACTGCCCAAGGTCGACCGGTTACCGAAGCCCACCAGCACCTCGATGTCCCTTCGCACCGCGCCCGCGTCGATAGTCCTAAGCGCCGCGCTCACCCGCGGGTCCGCCGGCTCGGCCCGGAGCGCCTGCCCCGTGGCAACCAGATCGCGCTTCGCGCCCTCACACACCCCGTGCACAGGCAGCGCGCCTAGGCAGGCGACCGCGAAGCCCGCGCGCCACGAAACCGTACTCGTCTTTTTCATCACCGGCACTCCGCCTTTCGGGCCTTCTCCTGCATCTGTACGCAAAAGATTTTCGTTTCCCGCCCCCTCGCTCGTGAAAAGGGGCGGCGCTCACAACCTAACATCCCGAATCCCCCTTGGAGGAAATTTCACGATGCTTTGCCCAGAATGTGACAGCGCTCTCGATATCGACACCGACGACGTGGAAGAAGGCGACTCGGTCACGTGCGACGAGTGCGGCACCGAGTTTGAAATCGTCGCCACCGACCCGCTCGAGCTCGCCCGCACCGATGAAGCCATCGACGAGGACGAACCCCACATGGCCGAAGAAGACGCCGACTAGCCGCAGTGTTCCGCCTGAAGGGCAGCCCGCGCTTCCGTTTTCGAGCGCGGGCCGCCCGCTCATCCCCTAGACTGGGACGACAGACTGGGACGATAGACTGGGACGAGACCGACGCCGGAGACCCGACCCATGCGCACCACCCTCGCCCAAGCCCTTATCGCCATTGCAACCCTCGCCTCGTTCGCGCTGCTCGCGCCGGCCGCCCCTTCCGCCCTGGCCCAGCAGGCCGCCAAGACCATCCAGGGCCGCGTGCTCGACGCCAACACCACCCCCCTGCCCGGCAGCGTCATCTACCTTCAGGACCAGAAGACTAACGTAGTCAAAAGCTTCATCGCCACCGACACCGGCGCCTACCGCTTCGGCCAGCTCCCCGCCTCCACCGACTACAAAATTTGGGCCGAGTACAAGGGCGAAAAGAGCAAGGAGCGCCTCATCTCCTCCTTCGACACCAAGCAAACCGTGGAGCTCGACTTCCACATCGGCAAGTAGCCTTCCGTAACAAGGCCTGCCGACTTGCCCTGCCGCGAGAAGCAGGCCTCCTGAGCGAGGCGAAGGATCTGCAAGAGGTCACACTGAGCTGAGGGGGTCATCCTGAGCGAAGCGAAGGACCTGCTTTCCAGTCTTAAACGCCTTCCCGCGCGCCCTTCCTCCCTCGTTTCCGCCCCTCCGCCGACAGCAGCGGCGCGGTCAACTTCTCGTGCAGCGCGAACAGGAACTCCACCCGCGCCGCGTCGTTAGCGAACGGCTCCGGCCGGTAGCAACGCTCCACCGCCCGGTCCAGCCGCCGATGCGCGTCCAGCAGTTCCTTCGGCATCAGCAGGGGATCGTACAGCGCGGCCAGCGTCGAGTCCGGGTAGAGCGCCCGCGCCGCCAGCACCGCTCCGGCCAGCTCTTCCACCCTGGCCCGCTGCGCGTCGGTCGGCGCTGGCCAGGGATAGTTGTTGTAGACCAGCGTATTCGAGTAGCGGTAGCGCGACTCAAGCCGCCCCGCGACCCGCCGCACCCAGGCCATGTGCATGCCCGAGGTTAGGATGCCGAAGTGGTAAGCAGTTGCACCCATAACAAACTGCACGGTGTTGCTACATATAACCTCCGGCGGGAGCATCGCCATCGGCACATACGCCCGCCGCTCCGAGGAAACCTCCGGCACCGCCAGGTACGGCCTATCCGGCTGCGCGATCTGCCGGAACAGCGCCGGGTAGGCCGCGAACCTGCGGGTCGACTCCGCCTTGCTCGCCTTTCGAAACACAGCGACCCGCTCCAGACGCTCCCGGACGCTCGGCAATGCTTTCAGCTCCGCAGGCGAGGCGTCCGTCAGCCATAAGCAGTAGCGCACCGCCCCATCGAGGAAGTCGCCCCCGCTCATATACCTACGCACGAACCTTCCCGCGCCGGGCTCCTTCGCGAGCAGCTCCGCGCGTTCCTCCTCGCTCAGCAGCAAGTGCCCGCCATCGGTCGGCTTGTTGCCCCAAAACATCTGCGGCACCTCGCAGATCGGTTTCGGGATGGGTACGAACGCACGGTCCGGCCCAGCAACGAGGTACGGGCTGATGTTTTCGACCGCTGTCCGCGCTACCTCGCCCCCGGCGTTCTGGAAGAGGAACCGCGCCCCGGCCGGCTGCCGGGCGAACCCTACGATGACGACGTGGACATGCGCTTTGCCCCGCGCCTCGCTCTCCCACGCGAAGGTCTGGTACGCGAACGTGATTTTGACCCCGAAGCGCTCGAACAGCCCGTTCCAGAACACCCCGGCCTGCTCGCCCTGACAGATGGAGTTGGTCGACACGAACGCGGCCTGGACTGCCATGTCGCCGATGTACTCACATGCTCGCCAGTACCAGTTCGTCACATAATCCAAAACGCCACGGCCCTCGATCTCGCGCAGCACAGCTTTCTGGTCGGCTTTCTGCGCGTCACTTTGGTAGTGATGGCCGATGAACGGCGGATTGCCAAGCACGTAGGAGCACTCGCAGGCGGGCAGCCATGCGTTCCAATCGGAGTCGAGCGCGTTCCCATGCCGAATATGCGGGCTGTTCTTCAACGGCAGCCGCACGAACGGCTGCCCGAACGCCTCGTGCACCCGCATGTTGCTCTGGTGGTCCATCAGCCACAGCGCCACCTCCGCGATCCGCGCGGGCCACTCCTCGATCTCGATCCCGTAGAACTGGTTCACATCCACCGTCGACAGGCTGCCGACCTCGTTGAACGAGAGCGCCTGCTGCGTCCCGTACCGCTCCTTCAGGATGTCGAGCTCGAGCGCCCGCAGCTCCCGGTAGGCCACCACCAGAAAGTTCCCGCAGCCGCACGCCGGGTCCAGGAACTTGAGCGAAGCCAGCTTGCGGTGCAGCTCGTCCAAACGCGCCCGCGCCCGCGTGCTCTTGTCCGCGACCGCCGCCTCGAACTCCGCCCGCAGCCCGTCCAGGAACAGCGGCCGAATCAGCTTCAGAATGTCCCGCTCGCTTGTGTAATGCGCGCCGATCTGCCGTCTGCGCCCGCGCGTCACCTCCTGGAACAGCGCCCCGAACACCGCCGGCGAAATCCGCGCCCAGTCGAACCGCGTGCAGGCCAACAGCGCGTTGCGCCCGTCCCGGTTGAACTCCGCGAACTCCAGCTGCTCGCGGAACAAGGCCCCGTTCACATACGGCATCGCCGTGAGCATCTCGTCGAGGTTGCGCTGCCGCCGGTCCGCCGGTGTGTCCAGCACGCGGAAGAGCTGGTTCAGCCGGAGCCCCAGGTCCGACCCGTCCGCCGCGGTCCGGTTCTCGAGGAACAGTCCGAACGCGCTCGGCTCGAAGATGCCCGTGTCCTCGGCGAACAGGCAGAACAAGAGACGGACCAGCAGCCTCTCCAGGTCGTGCCCCTCGTAGCCGCCCGCCTGCAGGGTGTCGTGCAGGTTCGCCATGAGCGCGACCGCCTTGATGTCGGCCGGGTTCTGCTCGGTGAGCGCATGCAGCTTGTAGCCGGGGATGAAGGCGAAGTCGCGGATGCGGTGTTGGAGGTCGGCGAGCGGGAACTCGGTCCGTACGTAGCGCACGCCGTGGAACAACGGCAAGTCTCGCTGTTCTTCAGGTTCTAAGTCATAAAGCGCGAACCGCCGAAAATCCGAAAGCAGGATGTAGCGCGGCGCTTCGTTCCCCCGCCCGCTCGCCGCCAGGTCGCGAATATACCCAAACGCCTGCGACTCCGCCGCGTCCAGCCTGTGGCCCGCCGTCTTGTGTTCGGCGATCAGCCTGCCCGGCCAAAACAGGTCGATGAACCCGGTCGACCCGCCCATGCGCTTGACCGGCTCCTCGAACGCGGCCACGGTCTTGCGCGCGATCCCGAAGACGTCGAAAAACTCGTTCCAGAACGTCTGCTTGTCGGCCTGCTCGCGCGTGGCTTCAGCCCAGGCGCGGGAAAAGTTGATGGCTCGGTTGCGTATCTCGTTCCAGGAGATGTTTGGCATGGCGTCGGCTCATCCTAACGCCCTACGCCGACCCCGCCGCCTCTCCGGAGGCGGGGAGTACCTGAGGCGTGACCCCGGTCGAGCTTCCTTACCGCACCAACCTGCGCACCTCGTCCATCGCGAACCGAATCCTCTGCTCCTCCAGCACGAACTCCGCCGGGGCCTCGAGCAGCCCGCCCACATACCGGTGCATTGCCCCACGCTTCGGATCCAAAACCCAGATTTGCGGGACGCCCATCGCCTCGAAGTCAGCCAATCGCGCCATGATCCGGCTCCAGCGGTCCAACCGAGAGACCACCTCGAAGACCGCGAGCGGTGCCTGCAGCACGACAGGGTCGCGGGCTTGCCGCGTCCAGGATCGCGACGTCCTCCACGCGGTACCGCCGCGGCCCCACCTTGATCCGTATCTCCGGCCGAACGAGCACCGGCCATTCCGGGTGCAGCCCGACCAGAGTTGAACCGCGAACTGCCAGGCCGAGTGAATGTCCTCGCCCACGTGCCGCACTTCCAGCTCCCCGTCCACGTAGTCGCGATCGGGACGGAAGGACGTGTTCAAGTACTTTTCCACCGAAACAGAAACGCGCCCCACGGCAGCAGTCGCCATACCCACCTCGCTTCTTAACTCGACTCCGGGCTCTTCCCGCGCCGCAGCCCGCCGTAGCGCACCGTCATCCACCCGCCCAGCCAAGCAAAAAACACCATCGACACCGCCGAACTCAGCGCGGAAACCACCAGCAAGGTTCCCCGGCCGTCCGGCGAAAGCCAGAACGCGAACAGCCCCGGCAGCTGCGCCGCGGACTCCGGATTGCTCGCATGAATGCGATCCACCGCCTGCTGCAAAGCCCCTTCCAGCTGCGCGTCCAGGATGCCCCCCCGGTGCAGCCCGTAGCGCTCCACCAGCCCGGTCGCCGCGTTCAGTGCGGTCGCCACCACCGCAGCGAACAAGCCCAACACTAGCCCGATGCGCCCGCCCAGCATCGGCGTCAGCTTGGGTGCCGACGGCGCGCGCTTGCGGTACCGGCGCAGCACCGCGAACGCACCGAGCACCACCCACAGCATGTCGAACACCGGCAGCGCGGCGAACGAGAGCAGAATCCCCGCCGGCACGCTCCACAGCGCCGCCGACTCCATCGCCGCCGGCCACGCGATATCCCCCGCGTGCTGCGGCGCGGCCTCGGCCGCAGCTTCCGCCTCGCGCTCCGCCTGGCCGCGCACCCGCAGCTGCGGCGCGCCGCACTCCGGGCAGTACGCCGCTTCATCGGCAATCGCATTGCGGCAGCTGTGGCAAAGCTTGGTCATCGCTCCACCCAGTCTACCCGGCGCAGGCGTTTACTCCTCGCTCTTCTCCCCGGAGTCCCCGCGCGGCAGCTCCAGCGCCAGCAGCGCGAACCGCGTCTCCTCGCCTTCGACTTCGTGGAACGCGACTACATGCTGCTTCGACGGCGATCCCGCTTTCAATTGGAGATCGCCGCCGCTCTCCCTCGGGCCGCCTTTACCCTCATCCTGGCAGCTCAGCCCCTGCGCCGTCCGCGCCGGCTCGCCCACCGGCACCTTGCCTTTGCACGTCAGCACCGTCCCATACTGCGCCAGCGCCTTCTTATAGAACGCCTCCACCTTCTCCTCCGGGTCGCGCACCCGGTACTCCGCCGCCTGCACCCGCACCTTCCAGGGCCCGAACCCCACATGCACATCTACCGCGCGATCCTTTCCCTTCGCCTCGTCCGGCACCGCCCCCGGATAAAGAGGCAAGCCCAGCTCCGTCGTCCCGCCGCCCGCGTCCTTGTGCACGTCCACATGCCCGAAAGGCATCGCCACGTGCACGTCCTTCTCCTCCCCGTTCCCGTCTTTGTTCACGCGTACGGAGCACCCCGCCAGCAGCACTAACGCCACCACCGCCCATCGCCGCATTTGCCCACCCCTTTACCCGGTACGCACCCGCGTCCTTTCCGGTTCCCGCCTCAAAAAGAAACCTTTCTCACGGCCGCCGCCGCTCGCTATACTGCCCGCAGCGCGGCCTTCTCGCTGCGCGCGCATGCGGCCCCCTATGAGCAAGCACGGCGGTTCCCGCAACTCGTTCAGCGGTCCCGCCCCCCTTCAGGCCGGCCCGCCCGACCTGCCCGACAAACTGTACTTCCGCATCGGCGAGGTCGCGGCCCTGTGCCGCGTCCCCGCCTACGTCCTCCGCTTCTGGCAGACCGAGTTCCCCCAGCTGCACCCGGCCAAAAGCGGTACCAACCAGCGCCTCTACCGCCGGCGCGATGTTGAAACGGCCCTGGAAATCAAGCGCCTGCTCCACGAGGAGGGCTACACCATCCCCGGTGCGCGCGCCGTCCTCGATGCTGCCTCCGCATTCCCCCCGCAACTCCGCCCGGGCCCGCACACGCAACCGCCCTCGTCTCCGAACGACTCAGCCGCGCCCGATATTTCCGCTCGCCTTCAGGAGATCCGCGCAGAGCTTCGAGCCCTCCTGATCCTCCTGCGCCACGATGCACCTTCCACGCCCTGACCCTCCACCCTCTTCTCTTCTCCCTCCACCCTCGCTCCCGCCCCTAGTACCCTATCC
>CAXTTW010000122.1:0-7074 GCA_964247255.1 uncultured Acidobacteriaceae bacterium | reverse complement strand
CGGCTCTAGAAGCTGCGCTCAGCCCACCGACAGCACCGCCACCCCTACCCCCGGCAGCGTCAGCCTGCCCTCCTCGACCGTGATCCCCGGGTCGGAGGCGAGCAGCAACTCCACGCTTTCGTCCAGGCCGGCCGAGTAGCCTTGCTCGGCGAGCGTGAACACCACGACGATGCTGCCGCGCTGCATGGTGAACCAGCGGTCCTCCTCGTCGAAGTCCACGTCCACCTGCTCCAGCACGCCGTCGGTGAGCTCGGAACGGGATTTACGCAGGGCGATCAGGTCACGGTACCAGCGGAGCATGTCCGCGTGCTTCTCGCCCGCGAGCTCGTCCCACTTCAGCTTCGAGGCCTCGATCGTGCCTTCGTGCTGCGGGTCCGGGATCTCCGAAGGGTCCCAGCCGAACTGCGAAAACTCACGTTTGCGGCCCTCGGAAACCAGGCGGCCCAGCTCCGCGTCCTCGTGGTCCGTGAAGTACTGGAAGGGGGTGGAGGCGGCCCACTCCTCGCCCTGGAAGAGCATCGGCAGGAAGGGGCTCAAAAGCGTCAGCGCCGCGGCGATCTTCGCGCGGGGCACGTCGGTCAGGTGCTCCAGGCGCTCGCCCTTGGCGCGGTTGCCGATCTGGTCGTGGTTCTGCGAGTAGCCGCAAAAGTGCCAGCCGGGCAGGTTGGTCGCGGGCCGTCCGTGGATGCGGTCGCGCGAGGGCGCGAACTCGCCGTCGTACACGAAGGCCTGCGAGAGCGCCTTGCCCAGGTCGGCGAACTCGCCGAAGTCGGCATAGTAGCCGCTGCGGTCGCCGGTGAGCACGGTCACGAGCGCGTGGTGGAAGTCATCGGACCATTGGGCGTCGAAGCCGTAGCCGTAAGCCTCGCGCGAGCGCACCAGGCGGGGGTCGTTCAGATCGGACTCGGCGATCATCACGTAGGGCCGGCCGGTCTCGGCCTGGAGCGCGTGGACCTCGGCGTTGATCTGCTCCATGAAGTGGATGGCGGAGCGGTCGATGTAGGCGTGGACGGCGTCGAGGCGCAGGCCGTCGAGATGGTAGTCCCGCAGCCACATCAGGGCGTTGTCGCAGAAGAACCGCCGCACTTCGTACGAGCCCGCGATCTCGAAGTTCACCGCGTCGCCCCAGGGTGTCTTGTGCTCGTCGGTCAGGTAAGGGCCGAACTTGCTGACGTACGCGCCGGCCGGCCCGAAGTGGTTGTAGACCACGTCCATGATCACCGCGAGGCCCTTGGCATGGGCCGCGTCGACGAAGCGCTTGAGCCCATCGGGCCCGCCGTAGGAGTTCTGCGGCGCGAACAGGTCCACCCCGTCGTACCCCCATCCGTGCTTGCCGGGGAACTGCGCGAAGGGCAGCAGCTCCACGTGGGTGATGCCGAGCTCGGAAAGGTAATGCAGTCGCGAGATGGCCGAGTCGCAGTTCCCTTCCGGCGTAAAGGTGCCGATGTGCAACTCATAGATGATGGCGCTCTGGTAAGCGGGCGCGCGGAAGTGATTGTCCGTCCACTGGAACGCCGCATGGTCGACAAGGCGCGAAGGGCCGTGGACGCCCTCGGGCTGGAAGGCGGAGCGCGGATCGGGCAGCTTCAGCTCGTCGCCGTCCAGGAGATAGTAGTAATCGGTACCGGGGCCGGCTTGCTCTACCTCGGCATACCACCAACCGCCCTCGTCGGTGTTGAGCGTGTGCTTCGTACCGCCGGCCACGACCTCGACCTGCTTCGCCTTCGGTGCCCAAACTCGAAACTCGTGCATGCTGACCCCTCTTGCTTACTACGATGCAGGGTTGCCGGCCTTGCCCGGCGGCGCGTTCGCGGATGTGCCTGGGGATTGCGGATCGAGCTCCGGCGTGCTTTCGCTCGCCTGCGCGGGGCGGCCGGCCGAACGGGTATGCCGCTGATGGCGCTGCCGGATCTGCTGCTCGCTGGCTTCGAGGTCGAAGATGGCGTTCACCATGGCGATGTGCGAGAACGCTTGGGGGAAGTTGCCCACCTGCCGCTTGCGCGCGGTGTCGTACTCTTCGCTCAGCAGGCCCAGGTCGTTCCGCAGCGCCAGCAGTGATTCCAGGAGCTTGCGCGCGTCGGCTTCGCGGCCGATCATCTTGAGGCAGCTGACCATCCAGAAGGAGCAGGCCAGGAACGCGCCCTCGCCCTGCGGCAGCCCATCGTCGGACCGGCCCGTGTCGTAGCGCAGCAGAAGGCCGTCGCGCATCAGCGTCCGCTCGATCGCTTCAATGGTGGACTTCACGCGCGGGTCCATCGCGGGCAGGAAGCCGACCTGCGGCATGAGCAGGAGAGAGGCATCGAGTTCGTCGCCGCCGTAAACCTGCGTAAAGCTGCCGAGCTTCTTATTGAAGCCTTTCTTGCAGACTTCCGCATGGACCTCGTCGCGGGCGGCCCGCCACTTGTCCAGGGGCACGTCGCTGCCGGTGGTCTCGGCAATGGCGATCGCCCGGTCGAGCGCCACCCACACCATCATCTTGGAGTAGACGAAGTGCTGCGGGCCGCTGCGCGTTTCCCAGATGCCCTGATCCGGCAGATGGCGGATGGTGAGCAGGTGCTCGATCAGCAGCTCCTGGAGGTGCAGGTCGACCTGTCGGGGAGCCTTGACCGCGGCGAGCGCGTGAAAAAACGCGTCCATGACCTCACCGTAGATGTCGAGCTGAAGCTGCTCGGCGGCGGCATTGCCGATGCGCACCGGCTTCGACCCCTCATAGCCGGCGAGCCAAGGTACCTCCCATTCCAGCAGGTGGCGCTCGCCGGCGATGCCGTACATGATCTGCACCTGCTCGGGGGAGCCGGCGATGGCCCTCAGAAGCCAGTCCTGCCAGGCCTCGGCCTCCTTGTAAAAGCCGCCGTTCATGAGCGCGAGCAGGGTAAAGGTGGAATCGCGCAGCCAGCAGAAGCGGTAGTCCCAGTTGCGCGGGCCGCCCAGCTGCTCCGGCAGCGAGGTGGTGACGGCCGCGACAACCCCGCCCGTGGGCCGGTAGGTCATGGCTTTAAGGGTGATGAGCGAGCGTTCCACGGCCTCTGTGTAAGGGCCGGCACCGGCGCACTTGCCGGCCCACTCCGACCAGGTGCGCTTGGCCTCTTCGAGCTCCGCATCGGGGTCGATCTCCGGCGGGTCTTCCCCGGCGGAGTGACCGTAGGAGAGCGTCATCCAGACGTGGCTTCCCTCCTTGACGGTGAAGGTGGTTTCCGTGCGGCGGTCGCGGCCGTGGGTTTCAAGATCGGTCCGCAGCAGAGTCATGTTGGCTCCGGCGATGGCGCGGGTTGCATGGCCCTCGCGCGTGACCCAGGGGATCGACCGCCCGTAGCCGAAGCGCAGCACCAGCTCCATGCGCATGGCGGCTTCGCCCGCGAGGCACTCCACCTTGCGCGCGATGTGCGAGTGGCCGCCCCGCGACGGCATGAAGTCCGTGACCAGCACGACGTCCTCGCCGCGGGTCCAACGGGTCTCGATCACCAGGGTACGGGGAATGTAGCGCCGGGTCGCGGTCCAGCCTTCCTCGGCCGGTGCCAACAGCCAGCGGCCGTTGTTTTCGTCTCCCAGAAGGGCCGCAAAGCAGGCGTCGGAGGAGAAGTCGGGCCAGCACAGCCAGTCGATGGAGCCGTCCTTGCCGACCAGCGCCGCCGTTTCACAGTCGCCGATCAGGCCGTAGTCTTCGATCTTTTGCGCCATGGCTTACTGCTCGTGGTACGAGCGGCTGAGCCCACCGTCGATGGTGTAGGTCGCCCCAGTGATGTAGGCGGCTTCATCGGACGCCAGAAACGCGACCAGACCGGCGATGTCGCCGACAGTGCCCATAGAGCCGAGCGGTATGTTCTTCTCGAGCAGCGCCATCTCCTGCGAGTCGTGCTCCAGGCTTTGGTTGATCGGCGTGTCGACCGCGCCCGGCGCGACATTGTTGATCGTGATGCCGAGCGGGCCGAGCTCCACCGCGAGGTCGCGCATCATCATGCGCATGCCGCCCTTGCTCATGCAGTAGGTCGCGAAGCCGGGGAAGGCCATGTCCTCGTGCACGGAGCTGATGTTGATGATGCGGCCCTTCTTTTTGGCGTCGCGCAGCCTGCGTACAAAGGCTTGGGCGAGGAAAAAAGGGCCTTTGAGGTTGACGCCGAGAACCTTGTCGTAGTCTTCTTCCGCGACGTCCCAGAAAGCGGCTTTCTTTTCCATCCCGGCGTTGTTGACCAGGATGTCGCAGCCGCCGTAGCTGCTGTACGCCGCGTCCACGAGCGCGTGTACCTGGTCCGGTTGCGTGACATCCGCCGCGAAGCTCATCGCTTTCCCGCCGGCTTCGGCAATGGCCGCCACCGTGGCCTTCGCGCCCTCATCGCTGCCGATGTAGTCCACCACGACGCTGGCTCCGTCCCCGGCCAGACGCTTCGCGACGCCTCTTCCGATACCCGATCCGGCCCCCGACACGATCGCCACGCGCGAATCCAGCTTACCCATAGACCTTCTCCTGTGCTGCATCCATAGGGAGTCGGATGCGGCTCGGGAGCGTGGCGGAGGCTCTACTCCCACTCGATGGTGCCCGGCGGCTTCGAGGTGACGTCGTAGACCACGCGGTTGATCCCTCGCACCTCGTTCACGATCCGGTTGGAGATGCGGGCCAGCACCTCATACGGCAGGTGGACCCAGTCGGCGGTCATGCCGTCTTCCGAGTGCACGGCGCGGATGGCGCAGGCGTCGGCATAGGTGCGTTGGTCGCCCATGACGCCGACGCTGCGCACCGGCAGCAGCACCGCGAAAGCCTGCCAGATCTCGTTGTAGAGCCCGGCCGCCTTAATCTCGTCCACCACGATCTCGTCGGCCGCCTGCAAGGTCGCGACGCGTTCGGCGGTGACCTCGCCGAGGATACGCACGGCCAGGCCGGGGCCGGGAAAGGGCTGGCGGCCCAGGATGTCCTCGGGCATGCCGAGATCGCGCCCGATGCGCCGGACTTCGTCCTTGAACAGGTCGCGCAGGGGCTCGATGAGCTTGAGCTTCATCGTCTCCGGCAGGCCGCCGACGTTGTGGTGGCTCTTGATGACGTGCGACGGGCCGTGGACCGAGGCGGACTCGATGACGTCGGGGTAGAGGGTGCCTTGGACCAGCCAGTCGACTCCGCCGCTCGTTTCCGCGATGCGGAGGGCTTCGTCGTCGAAGACCTCGATGAACTCGCGGCCGATCGCCTTGCGCTTCTGCTCTGGATCGGTGACGCCGGCCAGCTTGCTCAGGAAGCGTTCGCGCGCGTCGACGGCGACGAGATTGAGGCCCAGCTTCCCGCGCAGGTTCGTCTGCACCTTCTCGAACTCGCCCTTGCGCAGCACGCCGTTGTCGACGAAAACGCAGGTGAGCTGCTTGCCGATCGCGCGATCGACCAGCACCGCCGCGACCGAGGAGTCGACCCCGCCGGAAATCGCGCAGATCGCATGGCCGCCCCCGACCCGCGCCCGGATTGCCGCCGTCGTTTCCGTAATGAAGTGCCGCGGGGTCCAGTCGGCCTCAGCGCCGCAGATCGGGAAGACAAAGTTGCGCAGCAGCTCGGTTCCCTGCCGGGTGTGGTGGACCTCGGGGTGAAACTGCACGGCCCAGATCCTGCGCTCCGGGTCGGCGATACCGGCGAGCGCGGTCGCGGTCTTCGCGGTGGCATGGAAGCCGGCGGGGAGCGCGAGCGCCTCGTCCCCGTGCGACATCCAGACCCGCAGAGTCTCCGGCAGGCCCTGGAAGAGCTGGGACGCGCGGTCGGTGACAGACACCTCGGCATCGCCGTACTCGCGCCGGGCTGCCGGCTCCACCTTGCCGCCAAGCGCATGGACGATGTACTGAAGGCCGTAGCAGATGCCCAGCACCGGCAGGCCCAGCGCGAGGATGCCGGGGTCGGCCTGCGGGGCGTGCGCGTCGTAGACGGAGGAAGGACCGCCCGAAAGGATGATGCCGCGCGGCTTGAGTGCTTCAATCGCAGCGAGCGGCGCGGTGCAGGGCAGCACGGCGGAAAACACGTTGAGCTCACGGATGCGGCGCGCGATGAGCTGGGTGTACTGGGAGCCGAAGTCGAGGATCGCGATCGAGGAAGAGGTCACGGAGCCAGTTTACGGGTTCGCTTTCTCAGCCTGGAAAGCGCGCAGGAGCGCGAAAAAGGCGCCGAGGCGCCAGGCATCGGCGGCCACCAGCGGCGGGAGCGAGAACAGCAGCCACCAGGCGGCCAGAGCCCATCCGAAGTGAAACGGCGCGGGCACGAAGGCGAGCACCACGGCCGCGGCGAGCATGGAAGCGCGGATGCGCCCCACCGCCTTGCGCAGGGGCACGATGCGGGTGTGCTCGTCCATGCGCCAGGCGCTGCGGAGCGAGGGACCGAGGGGCCGCGACTGGACCAGCGCCAGCGCCAGCCCGATGAACAACGCGCGCCGGAAGCGGCCCGTAAGCCTGCCCATGCCGAAGGTGATGAACCCCAGCAGCGCCAGATAGAGCAGGATGTGCGCGTCCTCGCCCCGGAAGGAGAGCGAGTAGGCTGCCTGGGCGAGCCCGGCCCAGACAGCGGCGGCCAAGAGGAGGCCCCCGAGTCGCACCGCCTCGAACTGCGCCAGGAGCCAGGGACGCCGAGGCAGGCGTGGGTCGAACCGGGCCAAAACCCGCGCGCGGCCCACGGCGAAGGCGCAGACCCAAAGGAACACGGCAAGCGGCGTGAGACCCAGGGCGGCGTGGGCAAGCGGGGGCCGCAGCACGTCGAACGCGGCGGGCAGCGTGGAGAGAAGCTGGGCGGGGTCGGCAAGCAGCAGGTCCGGCGTGAGAAGAAACAACCCGGTGGCCTGGAGCGAGGGCAGCGCGGCGGTCCACACCCGCCAAGCGGCGAATCCGGCCAGCGCGAGCAGGAGGCTGCCGCAGGTCCAGCGCCAAGCGACCTCCCGCAGCAGCAGGCCGGGGCGCTGCTGGATTTCAAGAAACAGAGGGTGGCGGCCCAGCCAGCCGGCGGCCGATCGCTCACCCGCCACGGCCTGCCCTCGTGTGCTCACCCTGGAGAGGACGGGCTTACCTGACTACGAGATTCACGAGTTTGCCCGGAACCACGATGGTCTTGACGACCTGCCTGCC
>CAXTTW010000121.1:4256-7088 GCA_964247255.1 uncultured Acidobacteriaceae bacterium | reverse complement strand
CCCCCAGACAGCACCCGCGCCCCCCGCCGGTACATCGCCCGCAAGCTCCGGCGACAAGGGTGACAAGTCCAAGAAGGACACCAAGCCCGCCCCCGCGCCCGTTGCGCCCACCAAGCCGGTGCCGCTCGAAGCTAAAGTCGGGCCGAACGGGGTCGTCCAGGGCGTCAAGCAAGGCAGCGAGGAGGACGTAAGCGCGGTCGGCACGCGCAATATCGGCGGCCGCGGCCTGGGCAACTGGTACTCGACCAACACGGAGATCGGCGAGGGCAAGCAGTACTCGGTTGAGCTTGAAAAGAGCACCAAGTTCATCAACGACCCGGTCGTAACCGAATATGTCAATCGGATCGCGCAGAATCTGGTTAAGAACTCCGACGCGCGCGTGCCGTTCACGGTCAAGGTCATCGATTCGGATGAGATCAATGCCATGGCACTGCCCGGCGGCTTCTTCTACGTGAACTCCGGCCTGATCCTGAACGCCGACTCGGAGGCCGAGGTCGCGGGCGTCATGGCGCACGAGATCTCGCACGTCGTGGCGCACCATGCCGTCCGCGAGCAGACCCGCATGAACTACGCCCAGTTCGGGACCATACCGCTGATCTTCGTCGGCGGCGGGCTCGGCTACGGCATCTACGAGGCGGCCAACATCGGCATCCCGCTCACGTTTCTGCAGTTTTCGCGCGAGTTCGAAGCGCAGGCCGACTTCCTGGGCACGCAGTACCTTTACCACGCGGGTTACGATCCGCAGGCGCTGATCTCGTTCTTTGAAAAAGTCGAGAACCTGGAAAAGCGCCGGCCGGGGCTGGTGGCGCGGGCATTCGAGACGCACCCCGCGACGCCGGACCGGATCTCGCGCACGCAGGAGGAGATCGCGACCCTTCTGCCGGCGCGCAGCCAGTACCTGGAAACGACGTCCGAATTTGACGATGTCAAGGCACGCCTGGCCCGGATCGAAAACAAGCGCAAGCTGGACGACAAAAAGAAAGGCAATGGACCCACGTTGCGCAAGGCCGGCGGCGACCCAAACGCCAGCCCGCAGGACCCGAGCGCCCAGCCCGGCGACGACCGGCCAACCCTGCACAAGCGTGACGACTCCAGCAGCTAGCTCCCAATTGCGCACATGAAGGCCCTCGTCGAACAGCGAGGGCCTTCTCCGTCAAGCCGCGGCTACACCAGCATCCCGCCGGAAACCTCGATCCGCTGTCCGTTGATCCAGCGGTTTTCCTCGGACAGGAGCGAGGCGATCATCGGCCCGATGTCCTCCGGCAGGCCCGCCCGACCCAGCGCCGTCATACCCGCCACCGTCCTGTTCAGCTCCGGGTTGTCGCGGGTGCGTCCGCCATTGAAGTCGGTAGCGATCGCGCCAGGCGTCACGGTGTTGGCCGCGATGCCGCGCGGGCCCAGTTCCTTCGCCAGGTAGCGGGTAAACACCTCGACGGCGCCCTTCATCATTGCGTACGTCCCGGCAGCCGGAAACGAGATGCGCGTCAGGCAGGACGAAACGTTCACGATCCTGCCGCCGTCGCGCATGAAGGGCAGCAATCTCTGGGTCAGAAAATAGACCCCTTTCACGTGAACATTCCACTGCTCGTCGAACTCCTCTTCGGTCACCTTCGCGAACTCCTTGTGGAAGCCGGTGCCGGCATTGTTGACAAGGTAGTCGAAGCCTTCGGCTCCGAACTGCCGCAGAGCCGTTTGGACGTCCTGTGCAAAGGCAGAGAACGAGCGGACATCCGAGACATCGAGCCTGAACGCGGCAGCCTTGCCTCCGGCCTCCGCCACGACCGCATCCGCGGCGTCTTTGCGTGAGTTGTAAGTGAAGATCGAGTGCACCCCGCGTTGAGCGAGGCTGAGCACGGTGCTGCGGCCGATGCCGCGGCTGCCGCCGGTTACGATCGCGATCTTTGCCCGGTTTGCGCTGTTGTCATGAGTAGCCATGGATCAAGGCTAGGCGCGCAAGTCATGGATGCGAATATCCGAATACGCCGCTTTCTTGCCTATTCCTGCTCGCCGCTCTTAAGATCGTGGAGAGGAAGGCATGCCTGACACGCTCGTCGAAACCCTGCTGCGGTGGACCGGCTCGCAGGCCGGCACGAGCGCGTTTGCGACCCGGATCCAAGGCCTGACCCTGCTCCGGTCCGACCACCCGAAGCACCCGGCCCTTTTGGTGTACAAGCCGGCGCTGTGCGTCGTCGTGCAAGGGGCGAAATGGGCAATCTTCGGCGAAGAGCGGATCGAGTACCGCCCCGGACAAGCGCTGCTGGTCAGCGTGGAGATGCCGGGGCTGGGCTATGTCTCGGAAGCAAGTCCAGCCGAGCCGTACCTCGGCATCGTGCTCGAACTCGACCCAGCCCTCATGCGGGAAGTACTCGACACCATGAAGAATCCTCCGAACGCGAGCGGTCCGACCGTGAAGGGAGTGCACCTGTCGGACTTCGACGGCCCGCTTGCGGAAAGCGTCCTTCGCCTCGTACAGCTGTTGGACATGCCGGAGGCAGTCCCGGTGCTGTACGCGTCCACGATGCGTGAGATCTGCTACTGGCTCTTGGCCGGCCCGCATGCCGCGCAGGCGCTGAGATTGACCCTGGGCAGCAGCCATGCGGGGCAGGTGACTGCCGCGATTCACACCTTGCGCGGCTGCTTCGCCGAGCCGGTTCGGATACAGGAACTGGCCGCCATCGCCGGGATGAGCGTGTCCGCTTTCCATCGGCAGTTCAAGGCAGTAACCGCGAGGACGCCTTTGCAGTATCAAAAACAGCTCAGGCTGATCGAAGCACGGCGCTTGCTGGTTTCAGAGAACGTGAACGTCGAGAGCGCGGCCTACCGGGTTGGGTA
>CAXTTW010000121.1:0-4156 GCA_964247255.1 uncultured Acidobacteriaceae bacterium | reverse complement strand
ACCAGGATCGCCGCCAACGCGAGCTTCAACATTTCTTGCACTTCGCGAAGATGACGGCCTGGAGCCGTTCGCGCAAGGTGTCGGGCAGCTCGTACAGCACGTTCGAGCGGTATACCTCGATCGTCTTGCGCGTGGTCGTCACGGTGATGGTGCAGTGTTCGCAGTCGACGAGGTGCCGGTCCAGCTCCGCGCGGAGCGTGGGGTCGACGGTTCCATCGAGCAGGTCATCGAGGTGCACGAGAAACTCAGAGCAGATCACTTTGCGCCACCATTCCCATCTTTCCCTGCCGCCCCATCCAGCTTGCCGTTCACGATCCTGTTGCCGAAGTACCTGTTGAGCCGCTCCCTGAGCTGCAGGCGCGCCCGCAGCAGCCTCGACTTGACTGCCGGGATGCTTAGGCCGAGCGACTCCGCCGTTTCCTCGGTCGAAAGCCCTTCGACGTCGCGCAGCACGAACACGACCCGGAAGCCCGGAGGAAGCCCGTTGACGGTCTTTTTGAGGATCTCCGCCAGCTCCGACTGCCCATACTGCTGCTCAGGGCTCGGCCCCCAGTCAGCCAGCTCGCGCGGCATCGAGCCTTCTTCCGTTTCCACATCTTCATCGATCGATACCATCTTGCCGGTCCGGCGCTTGCGCAGCCGCATCAGGCTTTCATTGACCGCGATTCGCACCAGCCAGGTATAGAACTTCGAGTTGCCCTGGAACTGGTTCAGCTTTTCGTACGCCTTCAGAAAGGCATCCTGCACCACATCCTCCGCGTCCTCGCGGTTTTGCGTGATGTGCTGCGCAATGCGAAACACCTGGCGGTCGTATTGCTTCACCAACTTTTCGAAGGAAGCTGTGTCGCCCGCCTTCGCAAGGTTCACGAGCCGGACGTCCGGGTGCTCCTCGATCGCCGCCGCGGAGATCGGAGGGGCGCCCGGCGCTTCCTCCTGCTTAGTACTTGAAGATTGGATGGGTGGCATAGCGTGCGGCTTCAGCCTTCAGCGCCTTTCTTTGCTTATCCCTTCCATCGTATCGCGCTCCCGCCCGCAAAACGGCAGTGCTGTTCACGGTACGGGGGTAATCTCTCCGGCGCGATTCTCCATGGCTTCCCGCCGCGCCCTCGCTTAGTCTGTGGAGAAAGGACTCTGACGCTGTCTTGATCCCCAACGTAAAAGTCGCGCGCCTGCTCGCCACGCTGGTTCTGCTTTTGCTGTTCTCGCTCGACGGCTTCGCGGCGACACACAGGCGAGCGAAGCATACACCGTCGAGCAACCACATCTCCGGCAGGAGAACCTCTGCCCGGCATGGCGGCCGGCCGCACCGGGTGGTCATCGTCAAGCGGCACAGCCGGCACCGGGTGCTCACGGCGCGCGACCGGGCCAGGGCGCAGCAGCTGACGCATGCCTTCGTCGCTTCGTCCGAACTGCGGCCCATGGCGCAGCAGCTCGCCAACTACCGGAGCCCGGCGGCCTATGCGGCCGTCGAAAGCTATGCGCGGGCCCACACGGGCGCGGCGCGGGCCGCGGCCTACCTCGCGCTGGGCCATAGCTACCTGCTCGATCACCGCTACACGGACGCGCTAGCGGCCCTGAACGGAGCCAACCTGCCCGGCAACACGCTCGGCGACTACACGGACTACTTCGCCGCCCAGGCCAACCTGCAAAGCGGCCAGCTCCCGGCGGCCGAGGCGCTGCTGGGCGGCTTCGCGGCCCGGCACCCGGACAGCGTGTTTTTGCCGCAGATCCCGGTGCTCGAAGCCAACCTGCTTACCGGCGAGAACCAGCCCGACCGCGCCCTGGCGGTGCTGCGCGCGCACATGGGCGAGCCGCTCGCCGCCAAGCCGGACTACCTGCTGGCCTCGGCCAAGGCGCAGGCCGCGCTGGGGCAAAGCGCTGACGCCCTCACGTTGTACCGGCGCGTGCTCAACGATGCCCCGCTCAGCCCGGAGGCTGCGGCGGCTCAGCAGCACCTGCAGCAAAGCGGGCAATGGCTGGCGCTCTCGCTCACCGAACGGCGCAGGCACGCGGACGCGCTCTTCAACGGCGGGAGGTTCGCCGATGCCGCGGCCGAGTTCCGCGCGCTGTCCTCCGACCCTTCCCTGACCGCTGCCGAGCGGGACGGCCTCTTGCTTTCGGCCGCGAGCTGCGACT
Source organism: uncultured Acidobacteriaceae bacterium (assembly GCA_964247255.1). GTDB lineage: Bacteria > Acidobacteriota > Terriglobia > Terriglobales > Acidobacteriaceae > EB88. The sequence goes on along the minus strand of CAXTTW010000121.1, from coordinate 2,020 downwards.
TCAAGCTCAAGAAGCTGTCGGCCGCCTCGCTCGCGACCATCCCCGACGCAGACGGCGACAACGGCGCGCGGCGGCTTTACCTGCTCATGGAGATCGCGCGCAACAACACCGACCTCGCGCAGCAACAGGCCCTGGTGGACCAGCTGCGGACGCGCTTCCCGTCCAGCCAATGGCTGGGCGAGGCGCTGTTTTCGAGCGGCAACCTGTATATGCTCCGGAAGGATTACGCGCAGGCCATTCCCTACTACACGGAGCTTTCGCGGCGGTTCCCGCAGAACAAAAACGCCGACAACGCGCACTGGCGCGCGGCCTGGCTTGCCTATCGCATCCACGACTACCCCTTGGCCGAAAAGCTGATGGACGAGCAGCTAGTCTCCTTCCGCGACGGGAAAAACGTGCCGGCGGCACTTTACTGGCGTGGGCGCTTGTTCGCGGACGAGGCTCATGACCCGGCGACCGCGGCCGCGTACTACGCGACCGAAACAAGGGTTTTCGAGCACTTCTACTACGCGGCGATCGCGCGACAGCGGCTCGCGGCGCTGGGGCCGGTAACGCCTGCGGAGGTGCCCGCGCTCCTCGCGTTTCAGCCGGAACAGGTCCCCACCCTCACCGAGGAGGTCCCGGACGACGACCCGCACCTCGCGAAAGCGCGCCTGCTGGCCAACGCGGGGCTGAACGAGTACATCGCGCCTGAAATCCATGCGTCCGAGGGCGCGGACGGGTGGGGTTCGCTGGCGGAAGCCAAGCTGTACGCCGGCTACGGAGAAACCTACCGCGCCATGCGCGCGCTCAAGCGGGCGATCCCCTTCTACACCTCTGCTCCCATCGATGAGCTGCCCATGGAGTACTGGCGCATCCTGTTTCCCGAGCAGTACTGGGGCGCGATTCAGCGCGAGGCGCGCGTGAACGATCTCGACCCGTACATGGTTGCCTCGCTTATCCGGCAAGAGTCCGAGTTCAACCCGCGCGTGATCTCCTACGCGAACGCCTACGGGCTGATGCAGCTGCTGCCCTCGACCGGCCGCCAGATGGCGCAGCGGGCCGGGATGGGCAGCCGCCTGGACCCGAATGCCCTGCTTGACCCGGAGATCAACATCAAGCTCGGCTGCGCGTACCTGCGGCAAACTCTCGACCGCTTCGGAGGCCAACAGGAGTACGCCTTCGCCTCCTACAACGCTGGGGAGGCCCGGGTCGACGACTGGAAAGCCTCGGGCGGCTATACCGGCATCGACGAGTGGGTCGAGTCGATCCCGTTTACCGAGACCCGCGATTATGTACAGGCGCTGATGCGCAACGAGCAGATCTACCGGGAGCTGGACCGGGCGAAACCTCCGGCGGCCGACAAACCCGCGAGCAAGCTGCAGGCGTCGAACGGAGAAGTCCAGTAGAGGGCGGCGCGCATGAAGGCAAGAACGACATACGAATACCGCCGGTCCGTTGCCGCCGTGTATGGAGACGCCCGGGGCTGGCGGCGGGGTGAGCGAATCGGAGCTGTTCTCTACATCGTGTTCGGCGTCGTCATGGCTGGCGCTTCCATCTATCGAGGGCGCAATCACGATTTCTTGAATGCGCTGATGCCGCTCTGGTTTGCATTGACGTTCAACACGCGCATCGACCGTGACGAGCCCAGCAGGGTCGAAGTCGACTCACTCGACGACCGGGCGGATTTCCGCTTCGGCAAGGCTTTCGACGATCTGCCCGCTTCGGATCAGGAGGCGCTGATGCGCGAAGCCGGGGATCACTCGGCGTTGTTCGCGAATCCGGCCCTCGGACCGAAACACCCGGGCGTGCTTCCGGATCTAAGCTATGTCGCGAACACGAGAAAAGCTCGGGGTGGTCTGCTCGCCGCCTTATTCGTCCTCGTGACCGTCAAAGGCTCCGCCCACTTCGCCCCAGGCGCTCCCGTTCTTTCGTCCATCGTGGACCTTGGACGGCCTTGGTCTTGGGCCATATTCCTCGCAGGCCTGCTGCCGTTCGCAGCGCTGGTTGCACGAGGGCCGCGCGTCATCCGGGCCGAGCC
>CAXTTW010000120.1:0-7091 GCA_964247255.1 uncultured Acidobacteriaceae bacterium | reverse complement strand
CTGCTGGCCCTCGGGCGGCCGCTGCTGGCGTGGGTCTCGCGCAAGTCATTCCTGGGCAGGACCTTGGGGCGGCTGCGCGGCGGACCCCAAGCGACTTCCGACGCGCCGGCGAACGAGCGGGAACATGCGACCCTGGCCGCCTGCACCGCCGCCGTGCTCAACGGCGCGAGCGTCCTGCGGGTGCACGCGGTGCGGGCGGCGGTGGAGGCGGCGGCCATCGCGGATGCGGTGCTGGCCGCGCTTGATGGAGACTCTGCGTGAGTACGAGAACGCGGGGCCGCCCTGAAAAGCGCGGCGGCGAAAGACCTGCTTTTCATTTGGCGGCGCGCAACAAGCAGGTCCTTCGCTTCGCTCAGGATGACCCTTGTTTAGAGTTTCTCCAGAGCGGTTTTCCTGGCACCGGGAAGCGCGGAAAGCATCCCGATTGCCGCAAGCTGTGACTTTTACCCGCCGGAAAGGCCACGCCCACGGCAGCCTGGCCCACTACACCTTCAGGAAACCGCTTCAGGGCCGGCGCGCGGAAGGGTCGTCCACCCGGCTGGCCTCGAAGCTGACGATCTGCCACTGACCCCGGGTCAGGCTCCACACGCGGGTGTACCGGAACTGGCCCGCAATCGCTTTCCCGGAGTAGTTGCCCTCGACGTCGACCCTGGAGGTGACCACGGCGGTCGATCCGAAGACGCGGATCTTGCGCTCCTCGACGTTGCGCCTTTCGAAGTGCTGCCGGCCGGTGACATACGAGTTCAGCTCCTCGGCCTTGCTCATGATCGTTCCGTCCGGGCCGATGCCGACGAAGCTGTCCGCCAGCAGCGGGCCGATCGCGGCGCTGTCGCCCGACAAGAGCGCGGCCCCCCACTGCTCTTCCATGCGCTCGATCTGCTTTTGGACGGCCCCGTTGCGTCCGCCCGGTTTGAGCGGCACCTTCACCGCCTGAGCCGCGAACGCCGTCGCGAGCGAGCAGGCGGCGACCAGCAGCAGACGGCGCAGGCGCGGGTTGTTCGGGAAAGGCCGCATGATCTCGCCCTCATCATACGTCCGGACAGCCTCGTTGCGGAACGGCGTCTTCCCGCGTTTGCGAGCGCGTCGAGCGCGCAAGGATCGCGGGGCGCTCAGGCTCCCAGCGCCGCGCGAAACGCGGGCAGCTCGATGGTCTGCTCCCGGTCCGGGCCGGTCGAAACCATCCCGATCTTCGCATTGGACTGCTGCTCCAGAAACTGCAGGTAGGCCCGCGCCTCGGGCGGCAGCTCGTCCCAGTTCTTCGCGGTTTCTGTCGAGCGCTGCCAGCCGGGCAGGCTGGTGTACACCGGCTCGATCTGCTCGATGCCGCGCACATCGGCGGGCATCGTGTCCACCTCGCGCCCGTCGATCCGGTAGCCGGTGCAGACGGGGATCTCCGGGAGCGTGTCGAGCACGTCGAGCTTGGTCACCACCAGCCACTCGGTCCCGTTGACCATGTTGGAGTAGCGCAGGAGCGGCAGGTCGAGCCAGCCGCAGCGGCGGGGCCGCCCCGTCACCGCGCCGAACTCCTGCCCGCGCTTGCGCAGCTCCTCGCCCGACGCGTCGTGGAGCTCGGTCGGGAAGGGCCCCTCGCCCACGCGCGTTACGTACGCTTTGGTGACGCCGATGACCGTGCCGATCCGCGTCGGCCCCACGCCCGTACCGGTGACCGCGCCCCCGGCCGTGGCGCTCGACGAGGTAACGAACGGGTAGGTCCCATGGTCAATGTCGAGCATCGTGCCTTGCGCGCCCTCGAACATCACCCGCTTGCCTGCGCCGATCGCGTCGTTAAGCAGCTTGGCGGTGTCGGTGACGAAGGGGCGGATCTGCTCGGCGGCTTCGGCGTACTCGTCGTACATGCGCGCCGGGTCCAGCGGGTGGGTGCCGAACAAGGCCTGCGCGATGGTGTTTTTCTCGCGGCAGGCGTTCTCGATGTGCGTGCGGAGCAGGTCCTTGTTCAGCAGGTCGACCACGCGCAGCCCATTGCGGGCCATCTTGTCCTCGTAGGCCGGGCCGATCCCTCGCGAGGTCGTCCCGATCTTCTGCCGGCCCGGCGCGGACTCCGCCGCCAGCTCGAGCATGCGGTGGTACTCCAGGATGACCTGGGCGCGATTCGACACCTTGAGCTGGTTGTCGATGTCCACCCCGAGTTCGCGAAGTTTTGCGACTTCCTTGAGGAAGGCCATCGGATCGAGCACGACGCCGTTGCCGATCACCGCCCGGCAGTCCGGCCGCAGCACGCCGCAGGGGACCAGCTGAAGAATGAACTTTTTGCCGCCGATGATGACGGTGTGGCCGGCGTTGTGGCCGCCCGCGTAGCGCGCGACCAGGTCGAAGGAGCCGGACAGCACATCGACGATCTTGCCCTTGCCTTCATCGCCCCACTGGGCGCCGAGAATGACTGCGGTGTTTGGGTGCATGACGCTCGTTTCATTCAAGTCGGTCGCGGGTCCGCGCCGGGCTTTCTGAGCCATGGAGATGATATAACGGGCGCATCCCGAAGACCGCCTCGCGAAATGAAGCGCCGATGCTCGACGTCCACGCCCGCACGAGCGCATGGACGGTGTGCGGGATCTCCTGCTGAACCTGCTGATGATTACGATCGGTCTGCTAATCGCGCTCAGCCTAGAGGGCTTGGTCGAGTGGTGCCACCATGTCCATTTGGTCGAGCAAGCGCGGAAGTCCTTGAACGCGGAGCTTGCCGCGAACCGGCGGTCGCTCGAGAAAGCGTTGCCGATCGTTGCCAAGGAGCGCGCTGCCGCCGATGCAAATCTCGCGATGCTCCAACGCATTCAGGACAACCCGCGCGACAAGGCAGCCCGGCATGGAGCGCTCGACGCCGCTTTTGAAGTCGTCAACCCGCGCAAGACGGCCTGGATCACGGCGCAGGCAACGGGTGCCCTGGCCTACATGCCTATGAGCAGGCGCAGCGATACGCGAGCGGCTATGCCGAGCAGGCCGTTTTCGAAGCGAGCGAACAAAAGCTGGCCGTGGACGTCGCCGCATTCACCGGGCTTATTCACAAGAACAACTTAGGCGGCAAGGGCGATCTCGGCGCGGAGCAGGCTTCGCGAATCGCGGAGTTGTTCGGTGGCTGGAGGCGCATCTGCTCTTCATCGATTTGACTCTGAAGAGTGCTCCGCACACCGACGCGGCGCTGCTGGAAGGGAAGCGCGAGCCGGAGGGGGAGCACGGGGAATTGCACTGAGTGTGCGCCCAGCGGTGTTTCGTGCCGGTGCCAGCAACAGCTCAAAATTGCACTGTTCAGCCGACCCGCTTCTTGAGCGTCTCGATCGCCTCGTCATGTCTTCTCTGCTCTCCGTAAAAGCGCGTGTAGTCCTCGCCGAGTTTGTCGATCCGGCCATTGGTCTGGTCGATCCGGCCGTTCGTCTGGTCGATACGACCGTTCACCTGGTCGAAACGGGCGTCGACGCGCGCAAAGCCCTCTTTCATATCGGCGCGGAGATCGTCGAGGCGCTTGTTGTTCGAGAAAAAACCCAGAATAATGGCGACGAAACTCATCAGCGCAATCGTCGCCGGGATGGCGAGCCCTACATAGAACTGCGCGGTCGTCATGGCCTCAGTATTGCATGCGTTCGCCCGGTCCTGAACGAATTGTCGGCCGCGTCCCCGCTGTTATTCTTGCTCCCATGCCGAGCCCTATCATCACGACCATCCAATCGCACATCCAAGACCAGCAACGGCGGCATTCGGAGGAGGCATCCGGCACCTTTTCGTGGATGCTGTCGGGCATCACGCTCGCGACCAAGATGATCGCGGCGGAGATCCGGAAGGCCGGGCTCAACGACGTGTACGGCGCGGCCGGAGCGACCAACGTGCAGGGCGAGGCGCAGCAGAAGCTCGACGTCTTCGCGAACGAAGCAATGCAACACTGCCTGGGCCTGCGCGACTCGGTCGCGGCGCTGATCTCGGAGGAGAACGACGAGCCGGTGTTCTTTCACCGGTCCGGGGAGAAGGCCAAGTACATCATCGTCTTCGACCCGCTCGACGGTTCGTCGAACATCGATGTGAACGTGAATGTCGGGACGATCTTCTCGATCTTTCGCCGGCCCGAGGGGACGCGGCTCGAAGACGCTCTGCTCCAGACCGGGCTCCAGCAGGTCGCGGCGGGGTACGTGGTGTACGGGCCTTCGACGGTGTTCGTGTACACGACCGGGACCGGCGTGTACGGGTTCACGCTGGACCCCGCGATCGGAGCGTACGTGCTGTCCTTCGACAACATGAAGATGCCGGAGCAGGGGCAGTATTACTCGGTCAATGAGGCAAACGCTTCGACTTTCCCCGAAACGTATCAGCGGTATCTAAGCGAGTTGCGGAACGGTTCGATCAACGACAAAGTGTATTCCTCACGCTACATCGGCTCACTGGTCGCGGACTTTCATCGAACCCTGCTCAAGGGCGGGGTCTTTCTATACCCACCGACCGAGAAGCAGCCTCAGGGCAAGCTCCGATTGATGTACGAGGCCAACCCGCTCGCCTGGATCGCCGAACAGGCAGGCGGCCGCGCGATTTCCGGCCATGGACGCATTCTCGAGATCCAGCCGAAGAGCATCCACGAGCGCACCTCGCTGATCGTCGGCAGCCGGGTTGAAGTGGACCGGTTGGAGCGGATTCTGGAAGGACAAGGGGGAGAGCTCGAGAAATGAGCGCTGACTGGAGCCGGCGAAGAGTGGTGACCGCGTTGGCGGGCGGAGCGGCGGCGGCAGGGTTTACGAGGGCCGAGGGTGGCTCGCTGATGGAAGTACTCTCCCTCGGGCCCATCGGCTGGTGCCCGAATAACGAAAAGCTGCCGGTGCTCTGGTATCGCGAGGCCATGCCTGTTGGGGGCGCAGACCCTGCTGCGGCCCACGAAGAACGCTTCCGGCGCAATGGCTGGCCGCCGCAGTGGCGCAATGGCGTGTACACCTACCACCATTACCATTCGACCGCGCACGAAGTTCTCGGCTTCGCCGCGGGCTCGGCCAGGCTGGTGCTCGGCGGCCCCGGTGGGCGCGAGCTGACGGTCCATGCGGGCGACGTGCTGCTGCTGCCCACGGGAACCGGCCATTGCGAGGTCGAGAAGACCGGCGACTTCCTGGTTGTCGGGGCGTACCCGCCGGGGCAGTACTGGGACATCTGCCGGGAAGCCCCGGACCCCGGAGCCCGCGCGCGGATGGACCAGCTGCCCTTTCCGCGCACCGATCCGGTCCTGGGCGGCGCGGGGCCGCTCACGCAGCACTGGTTCGCACGCACTTAGAACGTTTGCGCTCTGCGAAATCAGGATCGCCGCTTGCGCGCTTCAACACTGAACCAGACGCGCATAGAACGTTTGCGCCGCCCCGCGAATCCAACACCTATGCCGGAGCTGCCTGAAGTTGAAACCGTCGCGAACGGGGTACACGCGCGCATCGCCGGGGAGCGCGTCCTCAGCGCGTCGTTCAGCGGCAAGAAAGAGCCGTTCAAGACCGAGCCTGCGCAAATGGAAGAAGCCCTCACCGGCCGTCGCATTGAGCGGGTGCGCCGGGTCGGCAAGCACATCGTCGTCGACCTGGCCTCGGCAGTCGGCGCGGTCGAGGCGGAATGGATCGTCCATCTGGGCATGACGGGGCGTCTGCTCGTTTCCGATGCCGCGATCCCTGTGCCGCCCCACACGCACGCGCGCCTCGCTTTGTCTTCAGGCCGGGAGCTGCGCTTTGTCGATGCGCGCCGGTTCGGGCGGCTCGACCTGCGGGTGGTTGGGGAAGCGGAGCGTTTCGCGGGCCCGGGCGCGGAGCCGTTGGAGATCGCCCCGGAAGCCTTCGCGGCACTGTTCCGGGGCCGCAAGCTCGCCATCAAGGCCGCCTTGCTGAACCAGTCGCTCCTGCACGGGGTCGGCAACATCTACGCCGACGAGAGTCTTCACCGGGCTGGCATCCGCCCGGCGCGGCGGGCGGGACGTCTGTCGCGGGCCCGTCTGCACAGGCTGCACGCGGAGCTCCAGGCGGTGCTGCGCGCGGCGATCGCGCTTGGGGGTTCCTCGGTGTCGGATTACGTCGATGCGGACGGGGTGCGCGGCTTCTTCCAGCTTGAGCATCGCGTGTACGGCCGAACCGGCCTCCCGTGCCTAGCCTGCGGCGAGCCGATCCGGCGCTCCATCGTGGGCGGGCGCAGCACGCATAGCTGCTCCAAGTGCCAGCAATAAAGCCCGGGTTCTACGGCTTTCGCGAGTCTTGTGCCCGTAAGCATTCTAAAACCGGAAGGGCTTCGCGGGCAGGGGTGGAGCTAACCCACTCATTTCAGGACTTTGCTAGATTGGCAGCAGGATTGCATGGTAAGGCGCTGTCGCGTGCAACGTACGCAACATGCTTCGCCGGAGCTTCGGAGTCAGCCCAAAGAGGCGGTCCCGTGGCGGAGCGCACTTCTCAGGAGGCCAGTGACTGGCCATTGCTTCACGTAAGTGAAGCCGTTTTAGGTACTAAAGGCATAGCCGGGGCAGCCGTAACCCTTGCGCGGTGCACTTGTTTGGAGTAATGTCAGCCTAAGTCCGATGTACCGCAGGCGAAGCCGAGCGCTCGCTGCGATTCCGGGCACAAGGGTGTCAGACAGAGTGGCGAGCCGGGGCGCAAAGCCCGGGCCGCGGAGCGGTATCCCTGGCAGTTGCAATGAAAGCATCCGAGACGACCGAGTTTCTTCTGGGACGGCCCGAGCGATGGAGGCTGCCTGTGAGCGGCCGGAGCGCGTCTCGGGCTGAGGTTGACAGCCATACAGGCTGACGCCAAATACAGGTTTCAAGGGATTTCGCCGGCTCGCGGAAGCGGCGGGAACGCACGAGGGACGTGCACGCATGAGTGAAGAGCAGAACGAGCCCAACGCCTTTTACGGCGACGATGGGCACAGCGGCGGGGCACACGCGCCGCCTGAGGGGGCGGGGGACAACGCCGGCCACGAGGCCGGGGCAAACGGCCCCAGCCGTCGGCGGAGACGCCGCCGCAAAAACAAGAGCGGCGCGGTCGCTGGGCAGCCTCAGTCGACGGCGGGCGAAGCCGTGAACGAGCAACCGTCTGAAATGCCGGCGATTGCCGCCCCACAAGCAGCCCCGGCCGTCAATGGGCAAG
>CAXTTW010000119.1:0-7110 GCA_964247255.1 uncultured Acidobacteriaceae bacterium | reverse complement strand
GTCACGCTGCGCGACCCCCGCGAGCTGACCGCCTACGCCGTTCTGGGCGTTCTGGGCGGCTTGTCGGCGTTTGTTTTCGCCAAGGCGCTGGCCACCCTGCGGCCGCGCCTGCGCGCGATGCCGGCCGACGCGCAGCTGTTCCAGCCGGCGGCGGCGGGGCTGCTCGTGGGGTTGATCGGCTACTTCGGTTTCCCGCAGGTCATGGGTCCGGGCTACGAGGCCATGGACCAGGCCCTCCACGGCCAGTACACGTGGGGGTTCCTGCTCGCGCTGGTGGGCGCCAAGGTGCTGGCCACCACGCTTTCCTTCTCGAGCGGCACTCCCGGCGGCATGTTCGCGCCCACCTTGTTCACAGGCACCATGCTGGGCGCGGCGGTGGGCACGGTCGCTCACACCCTGCTGCCCAACAGTTCGGCCGCGGTCGGCTCCTACGCGCTGGTCGGCATGGGGGTGTTGTTCGCGGGCTTTCTGCGCGCGCCGCTCACCTCGGTGTTCATGGTGCTCGAGACCAGCGGCAACTATTCCATCATTCTGCCGGTCATTCTGGCCAACACCATCGCCTACCTCATCTCGCGCCAGCTGCAGCCCACGCCCATCTTCGAGCTGTTCACCCACCAGGACGGCCTCGACCTGCCCTCGATGGAGGAGCAGCGCGAGGAGGTGGGGCTGCACCTCGAGGACGCTCTGCGCCCCCTGCGCGCGCCCGTGCTGGGCGGGGCGGAAACGCTCAAGGCGGCCGCGGTCGAGCTCTCCCTGCACCCGGACGAGGGCGCGATGGTGGTCCGCATGGCCGACGGCACCTGCTACGTTCTGCGCGCCGAGGAGCTGGGCAAGCTCGAGCAGGAGCAGGCCGGGGACTCCCGGCTGGAGCAGGTTCTGCCTTCCGAACGCACCCCCCTGCTCTTTCCCGACCTGCCGCTCGACACCGCGCTTAAGCACCTGTCGCGCTGGCCGCTGCTGCCGGTGAGCAATCGCGCGGCCAAGGGTACGCTCGAAGGCATGGTGACGCTCGACGATGTCTTGAGCCGGTACCAGCGCGGCTGACCTTGGGCGTTTTCGCTCCCGTCCAAGCCGGCTTGCAACTTGTTCCGGTTTTGTTCGTCGAGACTGAAGCGGTCCCATCAACCCGCAACTCGGTATCGTCCCCGGATGAGACCCGCCGCAAAGCGAGCCTCGATACCGGGGATGAGGCCGCTTCCAGCCGCAGCCGCGCTACCCCGAAGGAGCTCACCCAAGAATGCTGAACGGCCGCCGCGTTACCGTCGTCCTGCCTGCCTACAACGCGAGGCGTACTCTCGAGCGGACGGTCGCCGAGATCCCCCGCGAAATCGTCGACGACGTGATCCTGACCGACGACGCGAGCTCCGACGGCACGGCGGACCTGGCCTCGGACCTGGGCCTTCACACCATCCGGCACGACACCAACCGGGGCTACGGCGGCAACCAGAAGACCTGCTACCGGGCCGCCCTGGCCCGCGGGGCGGATATCGTCGTGATGCTGCACCCGGACTACCAGTACACCCCGCGCCTGGTTTCGGCCATGTCCGCCATGATCGCCTATGGTGAGTTCGACGTGGTGCTGGGCTCGCGCATCCTGGGCGGCGGCGCATGCGGAGGCGGAATGCCGCGCTGGAAGTACGCGTCGAACCGGGTATTAACGGCGCTCGAGAACCTGCTGGTCGGCCAAAAAGTGTCGGAGTACCACACTGGCTACCGCGCCTGGAGCCGGGATGTTCTGGAGCGGCTGCCATTGCACGCCTGCTCCGATGATTTCGTCTTCGACAATCAAATGCTCATCCAGTCTTTCCATTTTGGCTTTCGAGTCGGAGAGCTTTCCTGCCCAGCGAAATACTTTCCCGAGGCCTCGTCCATCAATCTCCGGCGCAGCCTGGTGTACGGGGCCGGCGTACTTGAAACCGCGATGCTTTTCCGGCTCAAGCTTTGGAATCTGGCAGACCCGACGATCCTGCGTGACGACCCGGACAGCAGGCTTTGCGCCGCGGCACCCTTGCCGCCCATTCCGTCACCGATGCTCCGCGCCAGGGCTTCGCAGGGTGAGTTTTGACGCAGGACGCTTCCCTTCGGCGATCGTTTTTTGGAGTGCTCGCCCTGGCAGCGGTGGCGGTGCTGGTCCAGGGCTACCACCTGGGCACCGACGACGCGGAAATCTACACGCCCGCTATCAAGCAGATCGTCGATCCCGCGCTTTACCCAGCTCGCGCGGAGTTCTTCCTGGCGCACGCCCGCTACGGCCACCTGTCGTCTGTTGTCGGCCGCTTCGCGCGCTCCCTGCACCTTGCGGCCGACTCGGCGATCCTCGCCTGGCATCTTCTGGGCGTATTTCTGCTGGTTTACGCGGGTTGGCGCTTGTCCGCGATCCTGTTTACCAACCCGCGCGCCGCTTGGGGCGCGACTGCCGCGCTGGCGCTCACGCTGTCGGTCCCGGTAGCCGGAACGGCCCTGGTCATTGCCGATCCGTACCTTACCGCGCGCTCGTTTTCGACGCCTTTTTCGCTGCTGGCCGTGGCCGCCGTGCTGCGGGGCGAGCGTTGGGCCGCGCTCCCGTGGCTGCTGCTCACCGGGTACGTCCACCCGCAAATGATGGTCTACACCGTCGGGCTGATCGGCTTTTTGCTGCTGCCCCTCTATCCTCCAAACCTTTTCGCTCCAGCCCGCTACTGGCACCTACCACGACCTGCTTTACTCCCGAACCTTCTTTTTCGCTTCTTCGTGGCGCTGGTGGGAGTATCTCGGCGTCGTGTTCCCGCTCGCGATCCTTCTCGCCTGCGCGCGCTTTGAGCTGCGGGGCCTGAGCGCGATGGGCCGGCGCGTCTGCCGGGCTCTGGTCGCATTCGGGGCTGTTTCCACCGCGTTTTGGCTCATGCTCGCCGCCAGCCCGCGCTTCGACAGCCTCCAGCGCCTGCAGCCCATGCGCTCTTTCGACCTGATCTACATCTTCCTCTTCCTGATCCTGGGCGGCCTTCTGGCGGAGTACGTGCTCGGCGCGCGGCCTCGGCGCTGGGCAGCTTTTTTCGCGCCCCTGGCCGGGGGTATGTACGCGCTCAATCTCGCGCTTTACCCCGCGAGCCCTCACATCGAGCTGCCGGGCCGCGCGGGCGCGAACCGCTGGCTCGCGGCGTTCTACTGGGTCCGGGCCAACACGCCGAAGAGCGCATTCTTCGCGCTCGACCCGCGCTACCTCGAGCTGCCGGGCGAGGACGAGCACGGCTTCCGCGCCGTTGCCGAGCGCGACCGCCTCGCCGATTTCTACAAGGACAGCGGCGTCGCGACCATGTTTCCCGAGCTGAGCGAGGACTGGGCTCGCGACGAGCGGGCGCTGGCCGGTTGGAATGGCTTCGACCGGGCAGCCTTCGAGCGTCTGCACCGCGCGACCGGTGTCGGCTGGGTAGTCTTGGACCGGTCGATCGAGGGCCTTGCCTGCCCGTACCAGCAGGGAGGGGTCCTGGTGTGCCGAATCGGGAACAGTTCCGCAATGGGAAAAAGCGAGGTCGATGCAGGCCGATAAAGGGCGCGCTAGCCGAACCGGTGGCCTAGAATGAGCCTTACCGAAGCGAAATGTTGACGATTTTCCAAAGGTTTTTGCTGGGCGGGCTTTTGCTGCTGGCGCTGCTCGCCGGCTTGACGCTGTTGGTGCGGTCCTCCTTTGTTGCGCTCAGCGCGCTGGCCGGCGAGCAAAAGCGCATGGACCACGCCGTGGGCGCCCTGGCCGCCGCCCGGGCTTCGTTGAGCCGCGAACAGGTGCTGGTCGAGCGGTCGCTGCTGCACCTGCCGTCCGGCGAAAACGAGCCGCCCGCGCCTGCCTCGCTTGCCGGGGCGCAGCCGGCCCCGCGCGAACTCGACATCCACCAGCAAAGCGAACGCACCGATCAAAGGCTCCGCACCGCCGGCGAGGCTTTGCGCGACATCGAGCAGGACGGCCCCGGGGTGCCTCGCATCGACGCGGAAACGGCAGCGCACTCACTCGTCCTGGCGCGTCTGCGGCGGCCTTCCACCGACTTCAACGCGCGCGTGGGCGCGGCCAGGGCGCTGGAGCCGATTGACGCGGCGCTTTCCTCCAAGCTCGTCGCGCTCTACAATCGGCGAGACCGCCTGCGGGCCGATCTCGATCTCCGGCGCGAAACGCTCAGCTCCAAGCTGATCGGTGCCTGCATCACCAGCTTGCTGACCGGCGCGACGGTGCTGGTGCTGACCCTGGTATGGACCACGCGCCCCTTGCGCCAGGCGGCCCGGGCAGCGCGGCGCATGGGCCAAGGCGACCTCCAGGGGCGCATCGACTGGGCGCGCAACGACGAGCTGGGCACGCTTGCTACCGAGTTCAACCGCATGGCCATTCGCCTGCGCGACCTGCGCGAAACCGAGACCGGCCGCCGCGAGATGGAGCTGCAGATGTCCGACGCGGTTGTGCAGTCCTTGTTCGAGCCGGTCATCGTTACCGACGGGCGCGGGCAGATCCTGAAGCTGAATAAGGCGGCCAAGGGCCTTCTGGGCGAGGGCGCGGACCGGGGAGCACTCAAGACCACCCCAGGTGGCGAGCAAATTCTCCAGGCGATCGGCACGGCGGTCGCCTTCCAGCGCACCGTTGGCGGCGAGGGCGACCCCACCGTCGCCCCCCTGCGCCTGGGCGCGAACGAAAGCAACTACCGCCTGCGGACCACGCCGATGCGCGACAACGAGGGGCACCTGTTGGGCGCGGTCACCGTGCTCGAGGATGTAACGGAGCTGCAGGCGCTCGACCGGTTTAAGACGCGGTTTCTTTCCGTGGCCTCGGCCAAGCTGCGCGACCCGCTCGAAAAACTACGGGTCGCCATCCATGCGCTGGCACGCGGCTACGCGGGCGAGCTGAAGCCGCTCCAGGCCGATGTCGTCGACGGCGCGCAAGGCGAGGCGCAGCGCATGGACGACCTGATGGCGGACCTGTTCGCCGTGGCGGAGCTGGACACTGGGCGGCGCACGCTCCGTTTGGAGCCGATCCGTCCCTTGGACCTGCTGCGCGAGGCGCAGGCCTCCGTGCGCGTCGAGGCGGACACGCGCGGGCTGACGGTTGAGGTGGAAGCCTACCCGGACCTCCAGCGTGTGCGGGCAGACCGGCGGGCGCTGCGGTCCATCTTTGAAAACCTGCTCAGCAACGCGCTCCAGTACACGCCGAGCGGCGGCTACATCCGCCTGCGGGCGGATGAAGGCAAGGACACCGTGCGCTTCAGCGTCCAGGACAGCGGCAAGGGCATCGAGCCGGAGCGCCTGGACACGATCTTCGGGCGGTTCACCTCAGGCTCGGCAGAGGGCACGGGGCTGGGCCTGGCGCTGGTGCGGAGGCTGGTGGAGGCGCACGGCGGGTCCATCCAGGTAGAAAGCCGGGTGGGCGTGGGCACGACCTTTACCTTTGCGCTCCCGGCGGCGGTGATCGCTGAAACGCGGCACCCGGTCGAGGCCGGCTAGCCGATGGCGGAGCTGAAAAAACCGGTCGTTGACCAAACACCCGCGGCCCGCTTGCGCGTGTATATTGGCGCGGCGCCGGGGGTGGGCAAAACCTATTCCATGCTGGAGCACGCGCACCAGCTAAAGGCCGCCGGCGTGGACGTGGTGCTGGGTTTTATCGAGGCGCACGGGCGCAAGGAAACCCTGGAGCTGGTTGCTGGGCTGGAATCGGTGCCGCCCAAAAAGATCCAGTACCGGACCGTGCAGCTCGAGGAGATGGACCTCGAAGCGATCCTGGCTCGGCGGCCGGATACGGTCCTGGTCGACGAGCTGCCGCACACCAACGTACCGGGCTCGCGCAACCGCAAGCGGTATGAGGATGTCCTGGAGCTGCTGGACGCGGGCATCAACGTCGAGACCGCGGTCAACGTGCAGCACCTGGAAACGCTGGTGGACGCGGTGGCCCGCTCCGCGCGGGTGCAGGTGCGGGAAACCGTGCCGGACAGCTTTCTTCGCCGCGCCGACGAGGTGATCAACGTCGACATCTCCGTCGACGAGCTGCGCAAGCGTTTGCGCGAAGGCAAGATCTACCGCGCGGACAAGGTCGAGCAGTCGCTGGCGAACTTTTTCCGCAAGGGCAACCTAACCCTGCTGCGGGAGCTCGCCCTGAGGACCACGGCCGAGCAGGTAAGCGTCGCTGCGTCGGAGTACCGGCGGGCGCAGGGGCTGGAGCAGGCCCCGGTGCCCGAAAAGGTGATGGTGTGCCTTTCGCACCGGCAAGGCACCGAGCGGCTCATCCGGACCGGCTCGCGCATCGCGGGCCGCCTCGCGACCAACTGGTACGCGGTGTACGTGCACGGCGCGCGCGGCCACGGGCCGGAGGACGCCAATGCCATGCACCGGCTGGAGGAGTACCGGCGCATGGCCAAAAGCCTGGGCGCGCAGATCGTCACGCTCGAAGACAAGAGCGTGGGCCGGGCCTTGATCGAGTTCGCCAAGCGCGAGTCGATCTCGCACGTGGTTTTCGGGCAAACCGCCCGGTCCCGCTGGGACCTGCTGCTCCGCGGCTCGGTCATCAACGACTTCCTGAACGAAATGCGCGACACCACAGTGCAGGTGGTGCCGATGCGCAAGGAGCGGGACCGCCGGGGCTGACCCTATGCTAAGTTTGAAAGTGGTGAGAGCTCGTAGCTCAGTTGGTAGAGCAACGCACTTTTAATGCGTGGGTCCTGGGTTCGATCCCCAGCGAGCTCACCAGAAGCGACAGCAAAACACAAAATCTCTCATTGCGAGAGGTTTTCTGCGTTAGGGGCGCTTCGACCTGTAAGCCCGCGCATCCGCACCGGCCCAGGCCCCATCTCCTGTACAAAGGAGGGGTGCTCCTCATTCCAGGAGGTTTGCCCCCGTGCTCCCGTGCCGCCTTGGCTGTGCCGCCGCGCTCCTGCTCACGCTTCCCTGCTTGGCTCAAACCGCCGGCAAGCGTCCCGTCGATTATGCGAATCCGCTCGTCGGTACCGCCCCGCTCGACCGGCGGGAGCTGATCGGCAACGCGCCCCCGGCGGGCGAGCAGCTGTACTCCGGCTTCACTTCGCCGGGGGCGAAGCTGCCGCACAGCTCCGTCGAGATGGCGCCCATCAACGCGAATCTCCCGCTCGAGTACGTCGCGGGCGTCCC
>CAXTTW010000118.1:0-7145 GCA_964247255.1 uncultured Acidobacteriaceae bacterium | reverse complement strand
GGCGCGACCCGGAAGTCCTGCAGGCCGTAAGCACGGCGCAAAAAGAGAGAGCGCTGGGCCGGGGACGCGCAACCGGCATCGCGCCCGGGCGCGCCTACGCGGTCTCCGCCGCGCCCATGCCCACGGGCGGCGCCGTCGTGGTGCTCTATGACGTCACCGACGTGGAACGGGCCGAGCGCACCCGCCGCGACTTCGTGGCCAACGTGTCCCACGAGCTGCGCACCCCGCTCACATCCATCACCGGCTATGTGGAAACCGTGCTCGACGAGGAGTTGCCCGACCAGGCCCGCGAGTTTCTCTCGATCGTGATGCGGAACGCCAAGCGGATGAACCGGCTTACCGCCGACCTGCTGGCCCTGGCCACGGTGGAAGCGTCCGACTACCGGCTCCACCTTCGGCCCGTCCCGGCGAGCGAGCTGCTCGATGAGATCGCTGAAACGCTGGGCGGCATGCCCGCCGAGACCGGCATCCCGCTCTCGCTCGACCCAGCCCCCGACACCCCCGTGCTGGCCGACCGCGACGCGCTCGAGCAGGTGTTCGGCAACCTGATCGAGAACGCGATGAAGTACGGCAAGGCCGGCGGACGGGTCGCGATCGGCGCGCGAAACGGCGGACGGGAGGTCGAGTTCCACGTGCGCGACTGGGGCCAGGGTATGGCGCAGGAGCACCTCCAGCGCATTTTCGAGCGGTTTTACCGGGTCGACAAGGCACGCTCGCGCGACTCCGGCGGCACCGGTTTGGGCCTGGCCATCGTCAAGCACATCGTGCTGGCCCACGGAGGGCGAGTGTGGGCCGAAAGCGAGCTCGGCGGGGGCACCACCTTCTTTTTTACACTGCCGTGCGCGCCCGCCGTACCCTCATGACCGCGCGAGAGCCCGACTACGGCAACGCGGCCGGGAGATCGCCCGCGTGTCTCCGCCCCGGCTGGCTCGCGCTGCTTTCGGATCTCTTCCTGACCAGAGCCGCCCCGCGTTTCGCCGTACGGCGGCACTGCGGCAGCCCACTCCAGACCTCGTTCCGCCCATGCACATCGTCGTCGCGCGCAAGTCCGATTTCGAGACAATTCAATCGTTTGTAACATCGATCCCGCAGACTCTCGGGGAGTGAAAGCGAGGCTACACGTGAAAGTTCTTGCGGTTCTGGCAACGATGACCCTGGCAGCGGTAAGCGCCACCGGGTTCGCCCAAAAGCTGAACGGGGCGGGCGCGACCTTCCCCAACCCGATCTACTCCAAGTGGTTTTCCGAGTACAGCGCCCAGCACCCGGGGGTCGAGATCAACTACCAGCCGATCGGCTCGGGTGGCGGCATCCGCCAGGTCACCTCCGGCACGGTGGACTTCGGCGCCACGGACGGCCCCATGACCGACGCGCAAATCGCGGAAGCGAAAGTGAAGGTCCAGCACATCCCCACCGTGCTCGGCGCGGTTGTGCCCATTTACAACCTCCCCGGCGTCTCCGGGGAGATCAAATTTTCGCAGGACGCCCTGGCCGGCATCTATCTCGGCAAGATCACCACCTGGAACGACCCGTACATCCAGAAGGAAAACCCGGGCGTCAAGCTGCCGAACACCGACATCACCGTCGTCCATCGGTCCGACGGCTCGGGCACCACCTTCATCTTCACCGACTGGCTCTCCAAGGTAAGCCCGGAGTGGAAATCCGGCCCCGGCACCGGAACGGCGGTCTCCTGGCCCAAGGGCCTCGGCGGCAAGGGTAATGAGGCCATCGCCGGCCTGGTCCGCCAGCTCCCCGGCTCCATCGGCTACGTCGAGTTGATCTACGCGCTCCAGAACAAGATTCCGTACGGCTCGGTCCGCAACGCGTCCGGCCAGTTCGTCAAGGCTTCCATCGAAGGCGTCGCCGCCTCGGCCGCCGCGCTCAAGCAGATGCCGCCCGACTACCGCGTGTCCATCACCAACCAACCCGGCGCGTCGGTCTACCCCATCTCCAGCTTCACCTGGCTTCTGATCCCCACGAGCAATCAAGATCCGGCAAAAGCTAAGGTTCTTAAGGATTTCCTCGGCTGGATGCTCACCCAAGGCGAATCCGAAGCTTCGTCCCTTTACTATGCTCCCCTGCCCGCCCCCGTGGCCCAGCGCGTGCAGGCTACCATCGCTTCCATGAGGTAGACCCTGGGAGGCCGGGTTCTCGCAGCGCGGCCTTCTCTGTCCTCCGTAAGCGCCCAAGCTTCTCAGCGCTTCGACAGGTCCGGGAAGGTCGCGTCCGGGAACATCGTTGAGAGTGTCAGCTCGCGATACCTTGCCGCCTCCTCCGCGCGTGCCGCCTCAACCCGCTTTACGTAGGCTCCCGCGTCTTTGCCGAGGACCAGCCGCTTCGGAAGGTCCTCCATCTTTGCCAGCTTGACGATGACTTCAGCGATTCTTTTCGGATCGCCCTCCAGGTTAGGGCGCGCTGCAGAGAGCAGCTTCAACGTCGCGCCGACCGAAGGCTCATACTCCGGCAGCACCTCCGGCGCCTTCTCGCTCGCCCTCTGGCCGAAATTCGTCCGGATGCCGCCCGGCTCCAGTGTGCACACCTTTACGCCGAAGGGAGCGACCTCGTCCGCGAGCGAGTCGCTGAAGCCGCCCACCGCCCACTTCGCCGGGTGGTAGGCGGTGTTGCCCGGTATTGTCACGCGGCCGCCGATCGACGAAACCTGGAGAATGTGCCCGCTCCGCTGCTTGCGCATCACCGGCACCGCTGCGCGGGTTGTGTACACCACGCCGAACAGGTAAGTCTCGACCACGCCGCGAAACTGCTCAGGCGTCATCTGCTCAAAGGGAGCAAAGTATCCATAACCGGCGTTGTTCACCAGCACATCCAGCCGTCCATGCGCGTCCACGGCCTTCTGCACGGCGGCCTCCGCGGCCTCTTCGTCGCGAACGTCCAACCTGATCGTGCTAATGCGCTCGCCGTACTGCTCAACCAGAACCTTGAGTTCTTCCAGCCGCCGTGCACCCGCAACGACACTGTTTCCTGCCGCGAGAGCGGCCTCGGCTATGTCGCGTCCCAATCCATTGCCGCTTCCCGTAATCAACCAGACTCTATCCATTATTCAGGCTCCTGGTTCAGTTAGACTCAGAATTGAGTGAGTGGTTGCTCATTATCATGGGACCCGAGGACTAGACCGCCATGCGCCAGAAGGCTTCGAAGCCCTTTTCGATAAGCCTTGCCTTGTGCCCCGGCCTTTCGGCCACGGTGTTCATCACGGCCTCCTGCATCGCCGTGATGGCGGAGGCGGCAAACTCCGGCGGCAGATCCTTGAACACGCCCCTCGCGGCAAGCTCCCTCATCGCCTGCGCCACTGCTTCGCTTTCCGGACCGATGCGCTCCCTGGTTGCGTCCGTCACCGCATCCGAGACGTTCAACCGCAGGGAGACCTTCCGCTCGTCCGGTCTTTCCATCGCCCAGTGTAGGGTTTCAACCCACACGTGGCGCGCGCGCTCGCGCAGCTCAGCTCCATGCGGAAAGTCGGCGTTGATGCGCCGGTACACCTCGCCCTTGATCTCGATGTAGAGCTCGTTGAACAGGTCGTTCTTCGTGGCGAAATACGTGAACAGCGTCCCCTCGGCCAGGTTCGCGCCCTTGGCGATCCTCGCGGTGGAGGCACCCAGCCCTGCCTGCGCGATCTCGCGCACCGCTGCCCGCAGCAGAGCCTGCCGCTTTTCCGGACTCTTTGCCCTCGCCATGGAACGATGCTATCCCGGCCGCTTCGCCGCGCACCCCCATGGAGCTGCGCCCTGGGCAGCAGCTTCGAAAGAGGATCGCGGTGCGACGCCGCCGGTACCGGCGCCGACTCGCAAGAACTGCTCCGCTGAGCCGCTTCCTCTGCGCGTCGGTGCCCGCCGACCCCGCCGCGCTGGTAGCCTACTCACAACGGCCCTTCTTCATCGTGCATTCACCCAATCCCGAACCCATCTTGGATAAACTCGACGCGGTGGACGGAAAAACACAGCAGGTGCGCATTCCCGCGCTGACCCAGACTGGCCCGCGGGCGGACGCGGCCCCGGATGTCTCTGCCGCACCGTCCGAAGTACGCCGCTACCTCACCGGCCTCGGCCGGTCCGCCATCCCGGACGGCTTCTTCCGCGCTCTCGTGGTCGCCTGCGCCCTGTCGATCTTCGCGATCGTCGCCCTGATCGCGTACGAACTGGTTTCCCGGTCTTCGCTCACCATTCACCAGTTCGGCTGGCGCTTCTTCACGGGCTCGGCCTGGGATCCAGTCTCCGGCTCCTTCGGCGCGGCCCCGTTCATCTACGGCACGCTCGTGTCCTCGCTCGTCGCGCTCGTCATCGCCGTCCCTTTGTCGGTCGGCCTCGCGGTCTATCTCACCGAGATGGCCCCCCAGTGGCTGCGCGCGCCGCTGGCCTTCCTCACCGAGCTGCTCGCCGCCATCCCATCCGTCGTGTACGGGCTGTGGGCCATCTTCATCCTGGTTCCCCTGCTGCGGGAGCATGTCGGGCCCGCGCTCAAGTCGACCCTGGGTTGGACGACCCTCTTCACCGGGCCCAACTACGGCCCTTCCATGCTCGCCGCCGGCGTCATCCTCGCCATCATGATCCTGCCCATCGTTTCCTCGCTCACCCGCGAGGTCATGCGCTCGGTCCCGCACTCCCAGCGCGAGGCCGTACTCGCTCTCGGCGCTACCCGGTGGGAGATGATCCGCATGGGCGTGCTGCGCAATGCGCGTATCGGCATCGTCGGTGCCGTCATTCTCGGCCTCGGCCGCGCCCTCGGCGAAACCCTCGCCGTCACCATGGTCATCGGCAACAGGCCGGAGATCGCCCGGTCCCTGTTCTCGCCCGGCTACTCGCTGGCTTCGGTCATTGCCAATGAATTCTCCGAGGCCTCCGACGACACCTACCTTTCCGCCCTGATCGAGATCGGCCTTGCCCTTTTTCTCGTCACGATCGCCGTCAACGCCCTGGCCCGCCTGCTTGTCTGGGCCGTCACCCGCGGCACGCCCGCACGGGTGGTCTAACCCGTGGAAGCGACGCAAACCAACCGCCTCCGGCGCACCACGACGAATTACCTCGCCACTGCTCTCGCCGTCGCGAGCACCATCCTCGTCGTCGCCCCGCTCGTCGCCATCTTCAGCTACCTGCTCTTCAAGGGCGCGTCCTCGCTCAATTGGGCCTTCTTCACTCAAATCCCCAAACCTGTCGGCCAGGTCGGCGGCGGCATGGCCAACGCCATTCTCGGCTCCGGCGTCATCCTCGCCCTGGCTTCCGCGTTCGGCGTACCGATCGGGATCGCCGCCGGCATCTTCCTCGCCGAGTTCGGCCGCGGGTCGAAGCTGGCCAACGCCGTACGCTTCACGGCGGACGTGCTGAACGGCGTGCCCTCGATCGTCATGGGCATTGCGGTCTACTCGCTGATCGTTCTGCCGCAGAAGCACTTTTCCGCCCTGTCCGGTGGTGTCGCGCTCGGCATCATGATGATTCCAACCATCACCCGCACCACCGAGGAGATGCTGCTGCTGGTTCCCAACCAGGTCCGCGAGGCCGCACTCGGCCTTGGCGTGCCCAACTGGCGGTCGGTGCTCTCGATCACCCTGCGGACCGCGAGCCCCGGAGTCATCACCGGCTGCATGCTGGCCTTCGCGCGCGTCGCCGGCGAGACCGCCCCGCTCCTGTTCACCGCTTTCGGCAACAACTTCTGGAGCCACTACCTCAACCAGCCCATAGCCGCGCTGCCCTTGCAGATCTACATCTACGCCATCAGCCCCTACGACGACTGGCACCGGCTCGCCTGGGCCGGGTCCCTGGTCCTGATCCTGCTGATCGTCCTCGCGGTAGCGCTGGTCCGCTTTACCGCCTCGCGCGGCATCCTGAAAGGAAACTCGTAACCGTGGGCGTAGGCATCCAGGTAAGCACGCTCGATGCGTGGTACGGCACACACCAAACCCTGTTCGGCATCGACCTGCAGATCCCCCCGAACCAGGCCACCGCGCTCATTGGCCCGTCGGGCTGCGGCAAGTCGACCTTTGTGCGCTGCCTCAACCGCATGCACGAGACCAGCTCCGGCGGCCGCGTCGCGGGCACCGTCCGCATCGGCGAGCTCGACATCTACCGCGATGCCTCTCCGGTCGAAATCCGCCGCCGCGTGGGCATGGTTTTCCAGCGCCCCAACCCGTTCCCCACCATGTCCATCTACGACAACGTCGCCTCCGGGCTGCGGCTCAACGGCTTCCGCAAGCGCCAGGTGCTCGACGAGGTGGTCGAAAAGTCGCTCCGGTCGGCCGCCTTGTGGGACGAGGTGCGGGATGACCTGAAGAAGAAGTCCGGCGCGAGCCTTTCCGGCGGCCAGCAGCAGCGGTTGTGCATCGCGCGAGCCCTCGCGGTCGACCCCGAGGTGCTGCTGATGGACGAGCCCGCCTCCGCGCTCGACCCGGTCTCGACCGCCAAGATCGAGGATCTGATCTTCGAGCTCAAGAGCCAGTACACGATCGTGATCGTGACCCATAACATGCAGCAGGCCGCCCGCGTCGCCGAGCGTACCGGCTTCTTTCTAACCGGCAAGCTGGTTGAGTTCGACGCAACTCACAAGATATTCACGAACCCCGGCGATAAAAGGACGGAAGATTACATCACGGGTAGGTTCGGGTAAAGCAAGGGTGAAGGGGATAGGGTTGAGGGTGAAGGGAAGAGCAGCTGATCCGTCTCCTCGATTTCGCTGAACCTCTTGCTTACCGGTAAGCAGGGATCATCCTGAGCGAAGCGAAGGACTTGTTTTTCTCGGCGTCGTCGAGGGCCTGATCCACTCAGTGTTCCGAGTTCAGGTGCAGGTCTACCCCTTCACCCCTCCACCCTCCATCCTTCACCCTCGGAGCTTCCATGCGCGTCCGGTTCCACCAAAGCCTCGGCGACCTGAAAGAAAAAATCCTGGTCATGGCCGGCATGGCCGAGCAGTCCATCGACCGCGCGATCGAGGCGTACCGCACGCGCGACCTCGCGCTCGCCGACCAGGTCGAGCAGGCCGAGGCCGCCATCAATCGTTATGAGCGCGAGATCGACCAGCTCGCGCTCGACCTGCTGGCCATGGAGCAGCCTATGGCCGTCGATCTGCGCTTCATCCTGTCCGTCATCAAAATCAACGCGGACATCGAGCGGGTCGGCGACGCCGCCATGAACATCATCGAGCGC
>CAXTTW010000117.1:0-7248 GCA_964247255.1 uncultured Acidobacteriaceae bacterium | reverse complement strand
GGCGGGGGCGGCGGGGCGACCAGCATGGTCGTCAGGGCGGCCTTGGGCAAGGCCTCGGGATACAGAAGGGGGACCAGGATCAAAGCGGCAAGGATAGAACCATTCAGCAGGACGCCGACGATGGTGTAGTACTTGCTCTTTGTCTTGATCCTGCCGCCGGACTCCATCATTGAATCTTCAAACATGATCGACCTCGGGAAAGGAGCAAACTCTGTTGGGTGGGTAGACACCGGGACCGGAGGGTTTTGTTCCAAGTATTCTTCCGGGGCTCGTTCCGGCTTGCTGTGGGCATTTCGACGGTTGTACCACAGCGTGAATACAACTGAAAACGCCCGCCGATGTGGGTGGGCGCAAGGAGGAGGGCTGTGAACGTTCAGCGTCGACGGAACTTCCCCGCCCTGACAGGGCGCGTCTCTTCCCTTCCACTTAGGATGGCTGCCGTGATCCCGATTGTGCCAACGATAGCGATGCTGATGCCGAAGCCGATCCAAGCAGTCAACACGTTCAATCTCCTCTTCGCAATATGGCAATTGCCATTGCAATGGCAGAGCAGATGAATGCCGCGCCCGTACCGATGTACACGATCTTTACACGAAAATGTTGCTCGCCGCTTCCCTGCACGACAGTGTCGAGCGCAGGAAAAACAAAGAGGAGGACGGCCAGTTCGGTAAAGAGTTCTTCAGCTTGGCGCGCCAGCCTGCCCAATGCGCCATCAGGGACGAGAAGTTTGCGCATCCCCCTTTCCGTATTCCGGGAGAGTGCCGGACCAGTTCTAAGTCGGCTTGGAGGATGTCGGGCAATTCGTGCCTTGGAAGCAGCCATCCCGGCGATGGTAGCTGTCCGGCGCGCCGACGCCTAGCTCGCTGGGTACTTCTGTACCGTGTCAGGCCTTGGCCCTGCGAGCGGCGGGCAGGGCGGCGGCACGGGTGCTCCCGGCCCGGCGCTCCTGCCAGGCCACCAGCATGGGCGCGGCCACCGCGATCGACGAGTAGGTCCCGATCAGGATGCCGATCACCAGCGCGAACGCGAAGCCATGCAGCACCTCGCCGCCGAAGAGAAAGATCGACAGAACGGCCAGAAACGTCAGCCCGGAGGTCAGGACGGTCCGGCTCAGCGTCTGATTGATTGACCGGTTGACGACCTCGGCCAGAGGCTCCCGGCGGCTTTGGCGCAGGTTCTCGCGGATCCGGTCGAAGACCACGATGGTGTCGTTCATCGAGTAGCCGATCAGAGTCAAGATCGCCGCGATGACGGTAAGCGAGATCTCCTTATCGAACAGCGAGAACGCGCCCACGGTGATCAGCGTGTCGTGAAAGACCGCGACCACCGCGGCGACGCCGTAGATCAGCTCGAAGCGGAACCAGAGATACACCAGCATGCCCACCAGCGAGTACACGGTCGCGAGCAGGGCTTGCTTCTTGAGCTGCGCCCCGACCTGGGGGCCGACGATCTCGACGTTGCGGACGGTGAACCCGGAAAGATAGGCGCCCGATTCGAGCGCGCTCACGACGGGCGGGTCGGCGATGCCGCGCAGGCTCGCGATCGAGGGCAGCAGGCCGCCGTGGACCTGATCCTTGAATCGCAGAACGGCCTCGGCCTGCTGGAGGTACTTTGCGTTCGCGTCGTCCCCGGGCGGGAGTTGCTCGGCGTTGGCCTGCTCGAGGAAGGCGGCGAGGGTGCCGCGTCCGGCCGTATCGAGGTCCAGCTTGCCCGGCGCGGCCGCCGTGGAGTAGTGCTGCTGGAGCGTGCCGACGATGGCGGCCCGGCCCCGGTCGAGCGCGGACTCGCGCGTCTCGGACTGTGGCAGGGTCACCAGGACTTCGTTGCCGGACGCGGCGCCGTAGCGCTGGATGCGGGCGTCATGGAGACCGGCGCGGTCGGCGGCCGAACGCAGCCGCGCCAGATCGGGGGTCTCGGCGAAGCGAATCCGCACCACCGTGCCGCCCTTGAAGTCCACGTCGAGCGGCAGATGGTGCCAGAACAGCAGCGAAAGGAGGCCCGCCGCGCTGAAGACGAGCGAGAAGGCGAGGAAGTACCACTTCTTCCTCAGCCAGTCGATATCCGGATTGCGGAACAGTTCCAAGTCTCGAATCCTGCTGGGGTTATGCCCGGTTCTGGACGGTTTTGACGATGAAGTTCTCGACGAGCAGCGAAACGCCGGCCAGAGCCATGCCCGATACGAAAACGAAGATGCCCCGGGCGATTTGCGGCTTCACGGCGGCTGTGCTGGTGCTCATATAGATAGTGCCTCTCCCCGCGCGCGGCGGTTTACGTTGGCGTCGAAGATGGTGCGCGAGACAAAGACGGCGGTAAAGATGTTCGCGAACAAGCCAAAGGTCAAAGTGATGGCGAAGCCCTTCACGGGCCCGGAGCCGAAGATGAACAGGATCGCGGCCGAAACGATGGTCGTAACGTGTGTATCGACAATTGTGGTCCAGGCATGAGCGAAGCCCTGATCGACAGAGGCGGCGGCGCTCTTGCCCGCGCGCACTTCTTCGCGAATCCGCTCAAAGATCAGCACATTCGAGTCCACACCCATTCCGATGGTCAGGATCACCCCCGCGATTCCTGGAAGAGTCAACACCGCGTGCGTGAAGCCCATAAACCCAAGCAGGATGACCAGGTTAAGCACGAGCGCGAGGTCGGCGTTGACGCCCGCGCCCCGGTAGTAGACCAGCATGAACGCCATGACGGCGAGCATGCCGACCACGGACGCGAGCACGCCCTGGCGGATCGAGTCCGCGCCGAGCGACGGGCCGACCGAGCTTTCCTGCAGGTACTGGATCGAGGCCGGCAGCGCGCCGGTGCGCAGCAGCATGGACAGGTCGCGCGCGGCCTGGTCTGACATGGAGCCGCCTGAGATCGTCCCGGTGTCGCGGATCTGGTCGCGGATCGTCGCGACCTCGCGAATGCGGTTGTCGAGCACCACCGCCAGGCCCTTGCCCTTGTTAGCCTGGGTGAACTCGGCGAAGTGGTTGCCGGCCGCGGTGGTCAGGTAGAAGGTCACCTGCGGCTCGTTCGTGTTCTGGTTGGTGCCTGCCTGGGCGTCGCGCACGTCGGTCCCGGCTACCTCGGCGGTACGCTTCAGCAGGTACACCTGGTCGGGCGAGCCCGAAGAGGAGGACCCCGGAGGCGCATGGAGCATCACCTGATCGAACGGGATGGTCCCGCCGAGCGAGTTGCGCGCCTCGTTCTCGGTCGCGAAAGGGCCGCCCTCGACCAGGTGGATCTCGAGCCGGGCGGTGGATTGGATCACGTCCTTGACGCGCGCGGGGTCGTCAATCCCGGGCAGCTCGACCAGGATCTGGTTCGAGCCCACGTTGTACTCCTGGATCACCGGCTCGGAGACGCCGAGGGTATCGACGCGCTGCCGGATCACATCGACTGCCTGCTGGAGCGTGTTTCCCTTGAGCTCGGCCACCGCGCTCGGCTTCATCGTGACCGTGAGCGCGCTTCCCTGCTGGGTGAACTCGTACTGGGCCGCGTAGCGGGTGGAGAGCACGGAACGCGCGTCGGCCATCTTAGCCGCGGGGATGCCGGCGAAGGAGATCAGGGTCGGGCTCGGCTTCGACCCGGCGGCGTCGATGCCGGCGGACTGAAGATCGGTCTGCATCCGGACCAGGTCGGCGTCGGTCGAGGCGCCGATGGCCTCGTCGACCATCACCTGGAGGATGAGGTGGGTGCCGCCGCGCAGGTCGAGGCCCAGCGAGATGCGCTTGGCGAGCGAGGCCCGGAGCGCCGCCGGGCTCAACCCGCGCGGGACACCGACGATGCCGAAGACGAAAACAAGAAGCGTGGCGAAGATGATCGCGAGCCGCGTCGCGGGCCGGTTGCGCATGGGGCTACTTCGCCTCGTCCGTGGTCACGGAAGCGATGGCGGACCGCGCGATCTCGAGCTTGACCCCGTCCGGAGCGACGCGGATGTGCAGCGAGTCGTCGCGCAGCGCAATGATGGTGCCCCGGATGCCGCCCGAGGTCGTGATCCGGTCCCCGGACTTGAGATTTTTGAGCATCTCGGCCCACTGCTGCTGCTTCTTCTGGTTCGGCCGCATGAGCAGGAAGTAAAAGACGACCGGGATGAGGATCAGCGGCAGGATGGAGCCGAGGCCCTGGGGAATGGCGAGCGCGAGCAGGGCAGGGATCGAGTGGATCAAGAGAGTGCTTCCTTCTCAGGCCCCCAATGGAACCGGGAGGGCGCGAACAGGCGCAGAACTGCCGGAAAGGCAATCGAAGGCCAAGACCAAGCATCGCCGAGCGGGACAGGGGGTGTCAAGAAAGCGCCGGTGGAGGCAGCTTCCACGCGGACCCTCCCGGTCGCGGATCGAACCATTTACGGGTTGCGGGCGGCGCAGCGAGTCCTCGTGTCCGGGGGTGTGGGGTCTGGGAAATCCGAGGCTCGTCAGGTCTTCGGCTCAGTCCGCGGCATGTTTCTGCGATCTTTCTGTACGGTCTTCGATCGAGTCGGCCGCCGCGGCACCAGTTCGAGCGCGTGTGAGAGCAGGAGGCCGCGGAAGGCTTCGACGTTGCCCCTCGGCTCGGGGCCCGAAGGCCGCGCGAGGGAGAACCATCTGACCGTTTTCAAATCCTTGGCGTATGCAAGCCGCAGCGTACCGAGGGCGAGCCGATTGCACGCTGCCAAGCGCGAGACAAAAGTGACGCCGAGACCGGCCTCGACCGCGCTCAGCAGTCCTTCCGTGGAATCGAGCTCCATGCTGATCCGGATGTCTTTCACCTTCAACCCATTTGCCGCGAATGCCTGCTCGATCACGCGGCGTGAGCCCGAGCCAAACTCGCGCATCAAGAAGGGCTCGCCCTGAAGCATGGCGGCCGTGATCACTTGTCCGGCCCACTCATGACCCGGGGGCACGACCAGGATCATGGGATCCTCCATGAAAGTTTCGATCTGAAGATCTTGCCGCCGCTCCGGACCCTCGATCAGGGCCAGGTCGATCCTGCCCGCCACCATCGCTTCCAGCATCGCGTCCGTGTTGCCGCTCAACGCCGTCACGCGCACCCTGGGGTGGCTCTTACGAAAAGCGGCGATCAGAGCGGGCAGCAGGTATTGTGCAATGGTCTGCGATGCCCCGAGCGCCAGGTTGCCGCCCGATTCGCCATAGGCTGCCGCGACCGCCTGCACGGCTCCTTCGCTCAAGAGTCTCATTTTGTCTGCAAACGGAACGAGGGCTTTCCCGCCGGGCGTGAGCCGGATGTGACCGCCCCCGCGGTCGAACAGCGAGACGCCCAATTCGTCTTCGAGCGCTTTGATCTGCTGCGTCACGGCCGGCTGCGTCAGCAACAGCTCCTCTGCGGCGCGGCTGAAGCTCAGATGCCTGGCAACGGTGCGAAAGACGCGAAGGCGGAAGTTTTCAATCATCGTCGGGCTCTTTCCCCCGCAGTCGCGGGCCGTCGTTCTGCCGGTTCGCGGCTAAAGCGCAATCGCGCGGTAGTAGATCGCGGCCAGCGACGCACAGCCGACGAGCAGCCAGAGCACCACGCCCTGCAGCATAGGTCGAAACCCTACCTCTCTCAACGTCTTCCTGGAAAGGCCGGTTCCGATCAAAAACAAGGTCGCGGTCAGACCGAGCTTGCCGAGGCGGTTCATGTCTCCGTAGATCGGAGCGAACCGGCCGCAATAGGTGCCGGCGACGGAAGCCAGGAGAAACAGCACGATGAACCAGGGAACCTTGATCTTTGCAATGCGAGCCTTACCGGCTCCCGCGTCCATGCGGCCCACTGCACAAGCCGTTGCGAGGGAGATGGGCACGATCCACAAGGCTCGCGCCAGCTTGACCGAGGTCCCGATCGCCAGGGCTTGATTGCCGTATTTCGCTGCCGCGCCCACGACCGAGCTGGTGTCGTGAATGGCGAGCGCGGCCCAGAGTCCGAACTGGGCCTGGCTGAGGTGCAGCCACCAGCCCACTGCCGGAAACACCAGAAGGGCCGCGGAGTTCAGCAGGAAGACGGTGCCCATCGAGATGGTGATCGCTTCCTCGTCGGCCTCGACAATCGGGGCCAAAGCGGCAATGGCCGACCCTCCACAGACTGCCGTGCCCATCGTGATCAGATAGGAAGCCTTGCCGCGAACCTTGAGCAACTTGCCCAGGAGCAGGCCGAGCGCCGCGGCGGAAGCGATGCTGATTGCCGTGTACACAAAGCCCGATGAACCGGCGTGGACCACCTGATTGAGGTTCATCCCAAAACCGAGAAGGATCACGGAAAGCTGCAGCAGCAGCTTGGCAAGGGAGCTCGCCTCACGCCTCAGGGGGTGTTCCACGGTAAAGCCAAAAGCCACGCCGCCCATCAAGGCAACGAGCGGCGATATCGAACCGCTCGCAGTCAGCAGCAATCCAAGAAAAAAAACGATCTTGGAATCCACCTTCCCCCCGGCTGCGGCGTTCAGGCCTTGTCTCGCTGCCGGCTCCTGCTCGGCGCGCGGCCGGGGATGCGCGGCCGCGTCCAAATCCACGCTGCCTGGGGAGAGGGCGGGAGCGGATGAGAGCCGGCGATTCGGAGCGGGGCAGCTGTCAACCTCGCCCGCCCGCCGCGGAAGCATTTCGATCACGAGAGTGTCCTCTGCATTCAGCTTCAGGCGGAAAGCGGGCCGCGTCCAAGTCAAAGAAGTGATCGGCCATAAGAAAATCTTTGCCGCCCCCGGGAGCTCTCCAAGGCGGCCGGGCCTGTGAATGAGCTGTCCCGGGACAGGGCTGGGACATTACCGCCCTAAGCCGCACCTCTCAGCTTCACGCCAGCTCCCGGCGGACCCCGCGCATGGTTTCGAGATAGAACGCCAGGTTGTGGATCGAGTTCAGCGTTCCGCCGAGGGCCTCGCCGGCCTGGGCCAGGTGGCGCAGGTACGCCCGGCTGTAGCGGGCGCACACCGGGCAGGCGCAGGCGGAGTCCGGGGGACCCTGGTCCTCGGCGAAGCGGCGATTCTTGATATTGATCCGCCCCTCGGAGGTGAAGAGCAGCCCGTGGCGCCCGGCGCGGGTGGGGATGGTGCAGTCCATCATGTCGATGCCCATCCGGGCGTAGGCGCGGATCTCCTCCGGGTAGCCAACCCCCATGACGTAGCGCGGCTTGTCCGCGGGCAGATACGGCAGGGTCGCGGCGATGATCTCGAGGGTGCGCTCGCGCGGCTCGCCGACCGCTAGGCCGCCGATGGCGTAGCCTGGAAAGTCGAGCGCGACCATGCGCTCGGCCGCCTCGCGCCGCAGCGCCGGGTACATGCCACCCTGCACGATGCCGAAC
>CAXTTW010000116.1:0-7282 GCA_964247255.1 uncultured Acidobacteriaceae bacterium | reverse complement strand
ACCGTCAACACGACCGCCTGGCTGTGCATCACCGCTTGAGGCGTGCCCGCGTTTGCGGTCGCCTGGAGTTGTACCGTCGACTGCGTCACCGATCCCGGAGAGGACGCGGGGGGAGCCGGTCCGCTCTGCCCTCCGCCCTGTGTCAAAGTCGTGCCGCAGCCCGCCAACATAAACGCAGCGACCGCCGCGAGCGCCGCCGGCCAAAACAAGCCTGCGCGCCCGCGGCGAGCGCGTCCGAGCAGAACGGCCCCGGCGAGAAACGGGAGCGCCCCTGAGCCGCTCCAGAAGAGCCGGGGCCAAAGCCGCGCCGCCCCTCCCGTCGCTTGAAACGTGACTTTGACGGAAACAGGACCGCTCATGACGCCTATCGACGGGGGAGCGAACGAGCAGGTCGCATGCTGCGGCAAACCCGCGCACGCCAGCACCACCGGGCCTTCGAATCCGTTCATCGGGCTGATGGTGAGCTCCACGCTTGCCGCCGTGTTGCCCGCAATCGTAACAGCCGACGTATCAGTCTTCAGCGCGAAATCCGGCGGCGGCGGCGGCGGGGGCGGCGCGGTCACCGTCACGATCAGCGGCGCGCCGGTGGTCGCAGGCAAAAAGTTACCGTCTCCGCCGTACCGGGCCGCGATGGAATGCCTGCCCGGCCCGAGCATGAAAGCCGCCGTGCCGTTGCCGAGCGCCGCCGTGCCCAGCGGCACCCCATTGTCGCTGAACGACACCGCGCCCGTCGGCGTCCCTCCGACCTGCGGCAGAACCGCGGCGACGATCTGATCCGCCGGTCCGCTCCGCGGTTTCGTCACCTGAATGGTGGTTGTCGCCTGCAGCACGTGGACGGCCACGGTGCCGCTCACG
Source organism: uncultured Acidobacteriaceae bacterium (assembly GCA_964247255.1). Lineage (GTDB taxonomy): Bacteria > Acidobacteriota > Terriglobia > Terriglobales > Acidobacteriaceae > EB88. The sequence goes on along the minus strand of CAXTTW010000116.1, from coordinate 6,427 downwards.
GCGGCATATCGCGTCGTGTCATCCGGCGTGAAGGTCACCGGCACGGTTTGGTCGCCCGCGGGCAGCAGTGTGCCGTCCGCCACCGAAGACGCAGTGTGCCCCGCAACGGGAGCCGGACGGCCAAGCGTGTGCGGCGAAGGCTTCAGCGCCGGGAAGCGCGTGATCAGGTCGGACGCGATCTTCTCTCCCAAATAGTCATGGCCGGCCGGCGTGGGGTGGAGATTGAAGAAGAGGTAGTTGTTGCCGTAGGAGCTGACCATCGGGTCGCCATAGAACCAAGGCGTCCCGTCCGTCATGTCGGTGTAGCTGTGGATGCCCGCTACCGAGGCGACTCCGGCAGCCATGTCGTCCGGCAGGCCGGGCCGTACGTTTTGCGGCCCGTATACGTACACGGGCGCGTTCGGCAAGCAGCCGCGGATCTGCGACAACGTCGCACTCACCCCCGCCCGTATCTGAGCGTCGGTTGCCGAGCCCTCGTTCACCCCGCCCATGATCACCACCGCCTGAAAGCCGTTCGGGCAGATATCGGTCGCCGCCCGCTCGGTGAAGGTGCGCTGGTACACGTCCACGCCGTAGTTGGTGAATCCTGTGCCGCCGATGCCGTCGGTCCAATAATCCCAGTTGAAGTATTCCCCCAGTGTTTCCGGATAGCCGCCGCTTAACAATCCGGGCTGGGGTGGCCCCGCGGCCGGAGGACGAATCGTCGGCCCGGTCCACGAATCGCCGAAAATCATCACGCGTTGGCCGAGCGGCGCTTCCGGTGCCGCAAGGGTGTCGCCGTCCGCTGTGTTGACGCCGAAAAACGGCGCGTTGCTGTCCACCCAGAACTTGATCTGCCGGCTCCGTTTGTCGGGAAAGCTTACCTCGACAAACTCTTTCGCCGGATACGCGTCCAAGGCCCTGGTCGCGTCCGCCGCGGCGTATTTGCCGTTCACCCACAGCCGGTACAGCTCGCCCCGGGCCTGGAGAACCATCTCGAACCGGCTGCAGTCGCAGCTGAACGCCACGCGGTACGGTGGCCCGTATGGCGGCTTCAGAACGTTCGAGGCCCAGCCTCCCGCGGAGTGGGGATCCTCCGACGGCGAAAGAACGTTGTTCTCGTACCGGAACAACGGGTTGTCCGGCGGATAAGTCGGCGCACCGTTCACGCCCAGGAACGAAGTGCCGAGCTCGCCGGTCACGGTCGCGCGATCCGCGGCCGGGTCCGTGAACGGTGCCGCCGAAGCGGCGATCGCGAGCAGCGACGCGGTGAACGGCGTTCCGTACACCAGGTCGATCGACGGCGTTGCGAGCGTGGGCGCTACCGCCGCAGACTGAAGTGTGATCTCGGCCGAGGCCGGGGCGTACTCGGCGTTGCCCGCCTGCGTTGCCGTGACCTTCACGCCTCCGACGCCGGTGAGCGTCACCGTGCGCCCGTCCAGCGTCGCCGGTCCTTCCACGGCAAGCTTCACGGGCAGATACGACGATGCCGGCGCAAGGATCTGAAAGGGCGCAGCATTGGCTGGCACCTCCGATCCCGGCGCAGACAGATCGATGTGCTGCGGCAGGGTACCCTGACTCACACCGTCGGTCCACGCCGCAAACAGCAAAAGCAAAAGGAAAAATACCCGATGCCGAACCATGGAGGCTGCCTTCCCCGGCCTTGAAGTTTCTTCTGGTAACAAACCAACTCCCGCGGCGGCTGCTCCGCCGTCTCTCTCGCCGCTGATTTTAGGGCCGAGCCGCTCAGATTCGAAGAAATTTCGGTACGGAGGCCGTAAGCGTCTCTGGAGCCACCGGCGCGTGAAGCCGCCTTGGGCGGCCGGGCATTGCTATACTGAGCCGTCGCGCGGTGCCGCCACCGTACCGCGCCAGACCACATAAAGGCAGAGGGTTCCACCATGTCCGGCCACAGCAAATGGGCGACTATCAAGCACAAAAAAGGCGCGCTCGACGCCAAACGCGGCAAAACCTTCACGCGCCTGATCAAGGAAATCACGATCGCGGCCCGGCAGGGCGGGGGCGACCCGGACGGCAATCCACGTTTGCGCTCGGCCATCCTGGCGGCCAAGGCCGAGAATATGCCGGCCGACAACATCAAACGCGGCATCCAGCGCGGCACGGGCGAGATCCCCGGGCTCACCTACGAGGAGATTTCCTTCGAGGGCTACGGGCCGGGTGGGGTGGCGCTGATCGTGGACTGCACCACGGATAACCGGAACCGGGCGGTGTCGGAGATTCGCCACACCTTTTCGAAAAACGGCGGCAACCTCGGCGAGCCGAACTCCGTGCGGTTCATGTTCGCGAAGAAAGGGCTGATCGTGGTCGACAAGGCCGCCGCGGACGAAGAAAAGCTGATGGCGCTGGCGCTGGAAGCGGGCGCGGATGACATGGCCGACGAAGGCGACACATGGGAGATCACCACCGACCCCGCGGCGTACGAGGCAGTCGCGCAGGCCATTCGCGACGCCAAGATCGAGACCCTGGCGTCCGAAAACACGATGATCGCGAGCACGTACACCAAGCTCGAAGGCGCGACAGCGGCGCAGATGGTGCGCCTGCTCGAAGCGCTCGAGGACCACGACGACGTCCAGAACGTGTACTCGAACTTCGAGATGGACGAGCAGATGGAAGAAGCGGCGCGCTAGCTTTCCGACGAAACCTCCCGGGGAGAGCCGACTCGCCGGAACCCTCCCCGGAGACTTTGCCCCACTGATGAAACTTCCCCTCCTCGCACTGCTTCTGCTTCCGTCCGCGATCGTTCACGCGCAAACCGGCCCGGCTGCCGCGGCCCTCGCCCACGACCCTTGGGAGTACGGGGCGTTTTTCGGCGGCGGCGTAGGGCTCGGCGACCGGTCCAGCTTTTCGTTTACCAACGCGGGCGTCCACCTGGGCAAGGTCATCACGGACCCATACGGTCCGGGGTTTCTGCGCGGGCAGTTCGAGTACTCCGGGGACTTCATGCCGTATTGGCAGTCGTTCACGCCGCGCGCCGGGCTCCATCCCACGACTTTCAGCCTGCCCAACAACCAAACGGAAACCATCCTTATTCCCTACAACGGCGGGACATTCACCGGCCTCAGCATCACGCCGATCCAACTGCGGTGGGATTTCGTGCCGGGCAGGCGGCTGGCCCCCTATGTACAGGGCGCGGGCGGCCTCCTGTGGACCAATCACAAGTACCCTCCGGACGCGGTGGTCGCGCGCGGCGTGCCGGGCAACACCAGCGTTTGGAACTTCACCCCGCAAGCCGGGGCGGGCGTGCATTACTTCTTCCATGACCGGCGCTCGCTCGACTTCCAGGCTTCGGTGGTGCACATCTCGAGCGCTTCGCTCGGCGACCGCAACCCCGGGGTCAACGCAAGCCTGCAGTTCCAGGTCGGCTACACCTGGTGGCGTTAGAGGCGCGGCGATGCTGGCCCCATTCAGGTTCGTGTGGAACGCGACGCGTGGGCATCGCTTGCGGCCCTGGCGCAGCCCTTACGTGCGCTGGCGCATCGAGACCTACTCCGGGCTCCACGCGGAAACGCTGACCGGCGGGCAGGTCGCGCGGTTTTGCTGGCGCGAGCGCGGGCGTTTGCTCCACTTTCTGCGCTGGACCGCCTCCATGGAAACGCCGAGGAAAGCGCGAAACGATGCGTAGGCTGGGCGCGGCGGCGGTCCTTCTCGCGGCTGCCCAATGCTTGGCGCAGGAGCCCACGGAAACACTGCGGGTCGGGACCAACCTGGTCCTGGTGCCCACCTTGGTGGAGGCGGCCAACGGAGAAGTGGTCTACGGGCTGGGCGCGGACGCCTTTACGCTGACCGACAACGGTGTGCCGCAGGCGATCCACGTCGACGACGACCTGGACACAACGCCGGTCTCTCTGGTGGTGTGCCTGGAGAAGGGCCGGGCGAGCGCGCTCCAGTACGAGAAGTTCGTCCGGCTGGGGCCGCTGCTGGGCTTGTTTCTCGGCAACGGCAACGGCGAAGCGACGCTGGTCGAGTTCGACTCCCAAGTGGAGCGCCCGGAAGGCTGGACGCGCGACACGGACGCGATCCAGAGGGACTTGAACGCCCTGAAGCCCGGCGATGGCGGCGCGGCGCTGCTGGACGCGGCCGGCTACGCGGTCGACCTGCTGGACCAGCGGCCGCCTGAGCGGCGCAAAATCCTGCTGCTGCTGAGTGAGTCGCGCGACCACGGCAGCACGCGCGTGTCCGCGGAAAAGCTGGCCGAGCGCATCGGAGCCAGCAACACGCTGGTTCTGAGCCTGACCTGGTCGCCCGCGCGGGCGGAGTTCCTGGACCAGCTGGTGAACCCCGGCGGCGGCTCGCTGGTTTCGCTGCTGGTGCTCGCGGCCAATGCGCTCAAGGCGAACGCGGCCAAGTCGCTCGCCGTGATGAGCGGCGGCGAGGCGATGAGCTTTACCAACGAGCGGGCGTTCGAGGACCGGGTGAGCGCGCTCGCGAGCCATGCGCGCAACCGCTATCTGCTGTCGTTCCACCCGAAGGAACTGACGCCGGGGCTGCACCGGCTCCAAGTCAAGCTGAAGGACGGGCTGCCGGGGCGGGTGGTGGCGCGGGCCGACTACTGGGCCGCCCCGCCGGTGAACCCGTAAGCGATCCGGTTTCCGCGTCCTGCCGCTGCCCGGCGCATCTACTCACCATTCGAGAGTGAGTGGAGCGTGCATGCCGGGCGACTACGACGCAAGCTGGAAACCCAAGGTCAACCCCTGGCTGATCGCCCTCACGGTCGCGCTAGCGGCCTTCATGGAGGTGCTCGACACCTCCATCGCGAACGTCGCGCTGCCGTATATCGCGGGCTCGCTCGGCGCGAGCAACGACGAAAGCACCTGGGTGCTGACCTCGTACCTGGTGGCGAACGCGATCGTGCTGCCTTTGGGCGGCTGGGCCTCGAGCGTGCTGGGACGCAAGCGGTTCTTCATGAGCTGCATCGTGGTATTCACGGTTTCGTCGTTTCTGTGCGGGCTCGCGCCCTCGCTGGTGTTCCTGCTTCTGTTCCGGGTAATCCAGGGCGCGGGCGGCGGCGGCCTCCAGCCCATGGCGCAGGCCATCATGGCGGACTCCTTCGAGCCTCGATTGCGAGGCTTGGCCTTCGCGTTGTACGGGCTGGTGGCGGTGCTCGCGCCGTCCATCGGCCCCACCATCGGCGGCTGGCTCACCGATAGCTACAGCTGGCGCTGGATCTTCTACATCAATATCCCGGTCGGCATTCTCGCGTTGATTCTCACGCAAAGGCTGGTGGACGATCCGCCCTGGCTGGGCTCGGATCTGAAGAACTTTTTCAAGGTCGACTACATCGGAATCTCCTTCCTCGTGCTCTCCATGGGTGCGCTCCAGATCATGCTCGACAAGGGGCAGGAGAAGGACTGGTTCGGCTCGCACTTCGTTCAGTTTTTCGGGATTGTGTTCGCGCTCGCCTTTGTCGGGCTGATCGCGTGGGAGTGGTGGGGCGCGAAAACGCCCATCATCGAGCTGCGGCTGTTCAAGCACCGCAACTTCGCGGTTTGCTGCTTTCTCATGCTGCTCACCGGGGGTATTCTGAACGCAACCACCGTGTTGCAGCCGCAGTACCTGCAGAACCAGGTCGGCTATACGGCAACTATCTCGGGCTTGTCTCTGGCCGGCGGCGGCATCGCTCTGTTGCTGGTCATGCCGATCGCAGGCCAGGCGGTCACACGCTTCCCGGCGCGCAACATCATCGCGTTCGGGTTCGCGGTCACGGCCCTTTCTTATTTCCTAACCGCGACCAAGCTGAACCTCGGCATCTCGTTCGTCAGCGCGTCCTGGCTGCGCGTTTGGCAGATCGCTTCGATCCCGCTGGTCTTCATTTCGCTTACGACCGCGGTGTATTTCGGGTTGTCGCGTGAGAAATCGAACCAGGTCTCCGGTCTGATCAACTTCGTGCGCAACATCGGCGGGTCGATCCTGATCGCGCTCACCAACGCGGCCGTGACGCAGCGCGGCCAGTTCCACCAGGACCAGCTTCTGAAGTACGCGACCCCGTCCGGCAGCGCGTACCAGCAGACGTTTCAGCGATACCAGGGCGCCTTCACCGGCAAGACGGGCGCGGCCAACGCGCAGCATCTCGCCGATGGGCAAATCCTCAACAATCTCCAGTCGCAATCGACGACCCTGGCCTACATCGACGTGTTCTGGATGCTGTTCGCGGTGTGTTTGGTGATGGTGCTGCTTGCTTTCCTGCTCAAGCGCAACAACCCGCGGGAAGGCGGAGGGCAGCAGGCACCGGCGCACTGAAAAGCCGTGATGAGGTCATCCTCAGTACCGCGAAGGGCTGCCCAGATGGGAGTGCGGCCTCCTGCAGGCCCCCCTTTACCCTCCACCCTTCACCCTCTACCCTGCTCCTATGCCCTTTGCCGACATTCTCGCTATTGCCGCGCACCGAGACGACGTGGAGCAAACCTGCGGGGGCACGCTGCTGCGCGCG
>CAXTTW010000115.1:0-7316 GCA_964247255.1 uncultured Acidobacteriaceae bacterium | reverse complement strand
GTGTACGGGGTGATCAAGCAGGCGGGCGGATATACGGCATGGGCGGACAAGCACCCGTCGTACTCGTCGATCGGTGGGCACGGCGGGCAGTTCGTCGACGACTATTTCTCGCCTGAGATCAACTCGAACGTGATCGGGCTGCCGGGGGTGACGCTGCCGGGCGGGACGTCATGCTCGACGGTGCGGGACGCGGGCGCGGACCAGACGGCGTGGACGACCTCGTTCCAGAACATCCAGTGCTACGACCAGATCAAGGTAGACGCGATCCTGAATCAGATCGCCGGGAAGACGCATAACGGAGCGGCGGCGAAGGTGCCGACGATCTTCGGGATGAACTTCCAGGCGGTGAGCGTGGGGCAGAAGCTGATCGAGGCTTCGAACCAGACGACCGGCGGATACGCGGACGCGACGGGCGCGCCGTCGCCGGCGCTGCTGGGCGAGATCGAGTATGTGGACGCGGCGGTCGGGCAGATGGTGCGGGGGCTCAAGGCGTCGGGCAACTACGAGAACACGCTGGTGATCGTGACGGCGAAGCATGGGCAGTCGCCGATCGACCCGAACCTATACAAGCGGAACGGGACGGTGACGCCGGCGACCTTGATCGCGGGCGATCTGCCGGAGTCGGAGTCGCCGAACAACCCGACGGGGATTGGGCCGACTGAGGACGATATTTCGCTGCTGTGGTTGAAGCAGGGAGCGGATGCGGCGGCGGACGTGGCGACGCTCGAGAAGAACGCGGCGGCGATCGGGCTGGGGCAGATCCTGTTCGGGCCGACGCTGGCGTTGAACTACAACGTGCCGGGGCTGGGCGTGGGGCTGGACTCGCGGACGCCGGACATCATCGTGACGCCGAACGTGGGGGTGACGTACTCGAACAGCAAGGCGAAGCAGTCGGAGCACGGCGGGTTCTCGCACGACGACACGAATGCGGTGCTGCTGGTCTCGAACCCGAAGCTGACCGGGAGCATCGTGAGCTCGCCGGTGGCGACCGGGCAGGTGGCGCCGACGATCCTGCAGGGGTTGGGGCTGGATCCCTCGCTGCTGGAGGCGGTGCGCTATGAAGGGACGGCGGTGTTGCCGGGGTTGGGTCTGCGGTAAGCCCATTGGTAAGAAGGGGGCCGCTTCGGCGGCCCCCTTCTTGTTTAAAAGGACCCGCCGCGCAGGAGATTTTCGGGCTGCCTATGAGGTAAGCCTTTGCGGCGACTGAGAGATGCTGGAGTGCTGCCGCGAAAGGATCAAGATAGCGCAGTGTGTCAGGGCGAGAGTGTCCAGAGCGGGGCGGAAGCGAGGGTCGGCGTTGGTGAGGACGAAAGGAAAGACATAGGCGAGAACGAAGAAAACGACGATCCAGTCGTATTTTCCGAGCGGGCGCGAGCAAGCGAGGACCGCGATCCACAGCGGAACACACAAACTGGTTAGTAGCTTGACGAGTCCAGCCGAGGAAAGCAGCGCATGTGCCTTTGTGTCCGGGCGAAGCAGGGTAGCCAGCTTGAGCGCGCCGAGCGAAACCCACTGGAGCGGATGGGCGGCGACAAACTGGAGCGCGAACCGATCGTAGACGGGATTCAACGCGGGATCGTAGGAGTTGAGCGCGGGATAGCCGTGCTGGGCCATGGCGGGCGCGATGGAAGGCTCGGCATTGAAGGCGGCGAGCAGGGCCGGCCGCGTGAAAGGGTTTGCGCCGGCGAAGAAGTTATAGGGGCCGTTGCTCGGGAGATAGAAGGAGCCGTGGGCAACGGTGTTCGCCGCTGCAAGCGTCGCGAACGCGAGTCCCGTTACCTCCGCCATGGAGATGCAGGCGGCCCTTACGCCGCGGCCTTTCCAGAGCGCATAGCCGATCGGCAGGACCAGCAAGGCGAAGTTCGGGCGCACGGCCAGCCCCCAACCCCCCCCCCTTCCGCTCGCCGGCCCGGCGGCTCCCCCCCCCCCCGGGGGGAGTCGAGCGCGAGACAGAGCGCGAAAAGAGCGGCCAGGAGCAGCGCGGTCATCTCGGTATCCCAGAGTTTGGGAATGGACGAGAGTAAGTCGGGGTTGAGCATGACGATGCACGCGGCGAGAACCGCGAGGGTATTTCGCGAGGTACAACGGCGTATGGAGAACCAAGTGCAAGCTGCCAGCGCTAGATAGATCGCGGCCTGGAAAGTCTCGATGCCTGCCGCGCCGAACGGCTTGTACAGTAAGGAGCAGAGATACGGGTAGAAGCCGGGCAGGAAGGTGGAGACGGTATGGCCGGTGCGGAGCGCATCGCGCATGTTGTTCCAGAAGTCGCCCTCGGCATGGGAGAAGGGCAGAAAGCGGATGGCGGCGGCGATGGCAAGGACGAGGACCGGCGAGAGAAGGTAGGGGAGGCGTTTGAGCATGGGCTAAGCGCGCCCCGCATACCGCAGAAACCCGCCGTGTCCAACACAAGGAGCCCCAACGGCGCACGATGCTACTCCGGAATTACTGGCAGCCTGTAACGATGCCTCCAGTGATGACCGGGGACTTTGGAGAGACGCAAGTGCCGGTATACCCGGCGTTGCCGTTTGCCGTCGTGCCCGCATTCACGATCAGGCTTTTGTTCGTCGTGAAGCCGCTCCCTCTGTCGACCCAGTCGTTGACCCAGGTATTCCCGTCGGACGAGCTGTCCTGAGCGACACCGCCGGGAAAGATGCACAGACGGGATGTTCCGCCGGGGTTGGCGGCGGTCGCTCCCGTGTAAGTGCATTGATTGCCTCCGCCCAGCAGTTCCGTCGCGAGTGTGCCGTTGGTTACAGGGTCGTAGATCTTACCGCTGAAGGCCGCACCGGGCCGCCAACCGATGACTCCGGCACCGGGGCTGGTCATCGAGCCCAGGGCAAAGGCACCGTTCCAGTTCCCGAAAGCCACGTTCACGGCACCGGTCGTATAAATGCCGTTCGCGATGGCAACCGGGTCGAAGCGCCTGGGAGCGGGAGGAGGCCCATCGTCTCCCGGAGCGAAGCTGACAGCTCCGTTTGCCATGATCTTGACGAATCCTGAGCCGTCCAGCGAGCCGCCATTCCCCGTATAGACGCTGTTGTTCGACAGCTCCACGTTCCAGGAGTATGGCAGATAGTAGTTCGGCCCCGGTGCCTGGATGCTGTAGCCGTCGGGAACAAAGCCGACGAGAACCTCGCCGCAGGTCGTGCTGGTGCTCCCCTGTACGGGCGCGCCGAGCAGAGAATAGTCCGAACAGGAATCCAGAAAGTACTGAGGATTGCTTCCCGTGTGATCCGTGTAATTGAGCGGAACGAGGGAGTTGAAGTGATTGCTAACAAGCCGGGTGACCCCGTAGCCACCTCCGATGATGTTGAGCTCGATGATGGACCCTGCGGGCCATGCGAAAGCCGTCGATCCCCGTGACTGAAGGTGTGCGGCTCCGTCTCCGGAAAAGGCATTGACGCTTACGCTCTCCACCGTGCCGCGTGTGATGGCCGGGCCTGAAGCAGCAGGGTAGGCGCTCGCGGCCGTACTGCCCGGCAGGTAATCCCGCGGGTAGATGCGAAACAGATTGCGGGCTGCATGGCAGCAAACGTCGGCTGCATGAGCCGGATCCTGCGAGTAAGTCCACTGTACTGGGGCATTAGTCACGGGAATGGTGAGGTCGCCCGCGCCGATTGCACTGCCCAAGACCGAGATGGGAAGCTTGCCGCCGATCTGGATCGCCGACGCCGTGCGGGGCTGATTGCTGTAAGGATATCCTTCTATGTAGGTCTCGTAGATCAGAGCGGTGTTCGCGGTTGTGGATAGACCACCTTGCACGGCGGTGCCCTTGATCGAGGAGGCGTGCCACTCGACACGATCCCCGTCGAGATGCACGGCGCTCTTGGGATCAACCCCCCAGCCCGATGGAGCGCTTTGACTGCTTGTGTTCAGGGCTCCATTGGTGCAGTTAGCTGAACCGTAACAGTAATTTGTACCGTCTTCCTGCCCGAGCTGCGTGGCATCCCAGTGAGAAAAAAGAATCTCATTCGTGTCTCCCGCCATGTTCACTGAGGATTGACAGGCCTCGGAGCTGCCGTCTTCAAAGATATTACGCTCGGAATTACCCTAAATATTCAAGCATTTGCCATTGAACTCATTGATGGTGACGCGAATGATGTGAACATGCGTCGTATTGATAATTTCAATGCCGTCGCCGGTGCTGTTCCGGCCCTGCCCGGCGATGGCAAAGTCGGAAAGCGTGACGTCGCAATCTCCGGCACCGCCGTGGCAATCGCCTTCGTTCAAAATGCCGATGACACTTCCCGCACCGGCGTCGCTGACGAGGGTAGTGGCTCCATTGGAAGCTCCGCGCATGGATATGCGGGCCGACCCATTGGTGGCGCTTACCGGCGTCGAGATCGCGGCTGTGTAGCCGTTTGAAGTGAGACGGCTGCGGCCCACTGGAAACTCCAAACCGTAATAGCCGCCGGCCGGGCTGTTGTCCACGATCCATTGCAGGGCATTCCGAATGAGGCAATTATCTGGATTTGTACCAGTTACATCGTAAGGGGTCGCGCAAGTATTTCCCTTGTAGCTGATGAAGTCCGGGCGGTCCGCCGGAATCCAGATGTTGCCGCCTATAGAGTGAGGGATGGCTGCCTGTTGGGCCACGGCAGCCATTGCCGCGAGGAAGGCGGAAGCCAAGAGGCTCCGCTTCGCGAGTTTCTGCAAGCGCATGAGAGTTCCTTGTCGGAAGGGATGATGTTGCTACTCTCACGCTTACATGCAGGCTGGAAAAGGAATGCCAAAGAGGATTTGCACCGTTGAACCGTGCGTGGCAGCTGCCGGGTCGCGGGGGTATCGATTCAGAACTTGAACCTATAGCGCAGCTCCCCGTAGAGCATTCTGGGGTCGTTGTAGTGGAGGCCGCCGAAGGTGAGGGAGTTGTCGAGCAGGACGCGACGGTTGGCGAGGTTGGTGGCGGTAACGGAGAGGGTGGTGGACTCGCCCAGATTGCGGCCGAGGGATAGGTCGACGGTGGTGTGGGCGGGAAGGTAGGGGCCGGGGTAAGGATCGTTCGGGTCGCCCTGGGAGCCGTTGGTGAAGCCGGAGCCGTAAGTCAGATTCGTGGAGGCCCAGGTTTTGTAAGGCAGGGCGGAGCGGTAGCCGAGGGAGAGGGTGTTGCGCTGGTCGTGGTCGAGCGGGGTATACGTTAAAGGGCCCAGGTCCTGGGGCAGCAAGGGAACGAGGCCGCCGGTAAGCGCGCCGCGCTGCTGGGCGATCTGGTTGGAGTAGGCGAGGTGCGCCGCGCCGCTGTGGGGCAGGCGCGGGGAGCGGAGGGTCAGCTCCCAGCCGCGGATGAGCGCGCCGTCGACGGTGACGGGGAGATAGATATTGCCCTCGCCGATGTTGGAGTGGTCGAGGAAGTCGCGGGCGCGGGTTTGAAAGGTGTCGGCGTCGAGTACCCAGCCCTTGAGGGGAATCTGGACGCCGAACTGGTGCTCCTCGTCGCGCTCGCCATGGAGGGGAACGATGGTGGTGTTGCTGCTTTGGGCGTAGGCGAGCAGGGGGCCGGCGGTGGTGAGCAGGGGAGGGGGCTGGTAGTAGCGGCCGTAGAAGGCGCGGAAGACCCAGGCGAGCCTGGGGACTTGCCAGGTGAAGCCGACGCGCGGGGTTTGGGCGTTTTCGCCGATATCGGCGCGGAACTGGGAGAGGCGGAGGCCGCCGAGGGCTGTGAGGTTGCCGGGGAGCTTGCAGGTCGCTTGCAGCCACTGTTCAAGGAGGCCGCCATCGGCGGTTTGGGCGATTTGAAAGCTGGACTGATCGGAAGTGCTCGCGAAGAGGTTACTGTCGTGCTGGCCGAAGGAAAAAAAGCCTGCTTCCAGGCTGAATTTTCTAACGGAAGCGCCGATAGAAGTCTGTAAGCCGCCGTAGGTGGAGGCGCGATCGGACGTGGCGGCGACCGGGGTGTCGTTGGGTTTAGGTGTGTAGTCCGCGCTGTTGCGGTGGAAAAACGGGGAGACCTGGAGGACGGCGGCGGGCGAGAATGTGTGGATCCAAGAAGAGGCGGCGAAGCCGTCAAGCTCGGTTTGGGAGTCGCGCAAGCCGCTGGAATCGTAGAGCCGGTTGCCTTGGCTGTTGGGGTCGGGGTCGTAGGGAATCTGGAAGAAGTCGCGGCGGAGCTGCGCGACAAAGCGGAACTGGTCCCGAGGGGACCGGTTGAAGAGGAGGGAAGTGAAGCCGCCGAAGCCGTTGGCGGCATCGTGGACGGCGTGCGAAACGGGCGGGGCGAGGGCGTAGCCGCTGCGGTTGCCGGCGAGGCTGCCATACCAGGCGAAGTTTTCTGTGTGGGAGCCGAAGGAGAGCTGGTCGTCGGTTTGAGCGTATGCGCCGGCGGTGAGGACGAGCTCTGCGTCGCGGTCGCGCGTGAAGCCGTTGCGCGGCAGCACGTCGAAGACGCCGTAGGTGCGGTCGCCGAGGTCGGCGGAGTAGGAGCCGCGGGAGACCTGGAGATAGTCGATGTCGCGCGGATTGATTTGCGCGCCGAGGTTGGCGGCGATGTTGGTGTTGGGAATCTCGACGCCATCGATGAGCCAGGAGACCTGGTGGCCGCCGCGGATGTGGAGCTGGTCGTGGGTGACGTAGGCGCCGGGGACGAAGTCGGTGATGGCGGCGAGGGAGTTGGCGAGGTCCGCGCCCGGCGTGCGGGCGACGTCCTGCTCGCGGACGAGCGTGGTGGGTGTGGCGGAGGAGGGATTGAGGCCGGCCGGGGTGGCGTCCGAGACGGTCATGTTCGAGGTAGCGGCGGCCACCGGCAGCTCGAGATGAAAGACGGGCGCGGTGCCGGACTGCAAGGTGAGGCGCTGAGAAGCGGTGCCGAAGCCGGGCGCGACGGCGGAAAGGATGTAGTCGCCGAGGGCGGCGGCGGGAAAACGAAAAGTGCCATCGAGGCCGGTGATGGTCGTTTGCGGGTCGGCTGCGCCCACGGGCTGGAGGGTGACGGTTGCGTTTGGGAGTGGGCGATGCTGGGGGTCGTGTACGACGCCCTGGACAGTGCCGAAAACGGTGGCGCGCGCGATGAGCGCGGGGGCGAGAAGCAGGGCAAGGCAGGCATGGCGGGAAGGCATGGAAGCGGACACTTTCTTGGGGAAGCTCGGGTGGGGACAGCCCGGTGCGCATCGCAGCGCGAGCGAGGCGCCGCGGCGAACGGCGCGGGAGCTCCTGAGGAGAGCAGCTGCGCGGGAGGACCGGAGTGAAGCGAGGGAGCGGCTAGGCGAGCGAAGGAGGGCCGCGTTTTTGGCGGGCACGGTCGTGGGCGATGCGGAAGCCGGCCTCGGCCTTGGCGGGGCCGTTTACATGTGCGGGGGAGAGCGAAAAGCTGCCTGTTGCCG
>CAXTTW010000114.1:0-7320 GCA_964247255.1 uncultured Acidobacteriaceae bacterium | reverse complement strand
GTCTTCTCCAGCAGATCGAGGCCTGCCGGCGGGAGCTGGCCGCCAAAGCACCGCACGCGCGGGTGGCCCTGCTCGCGACCGCTCACCGCATCGTCGACGGCTGCCTCCCTTTGCTGCACAAGCGGGACACGCGCGAGCTGGCCCGTGCCGCCCAGGCGACGGCCGAGGAGGTGCAGCAGGCGCTCGAGTTCATCCGCACGCTCGATCCGCGGCCAGGGCAGCGTTTTCAGACCCCGGATGCTCGCCTGATCGAGCCGGACGTACAGTTCATCAAGCGCGACGACCAGTGGGTGGCGGTGATGGACGATGAAAGCCTGCCGACTCTGCGGCTCAACCGCGAATACCGCAAGCTGCTTTCAAACGGCTCCGCGAAGGACGTGAAGGATTACGTCAAGGATCGCTACAAGTCCGCGCTGCAGCTGATGCGCAACATCGAACAGCGTAAAAACACCATCTTGCGCACGTGCGAGGCAATCCTGCGCCGGCAGATGGACTTCCTGGAGCACGGCGTCGAGCAGCTGAAACCGATGATGATCAAAGACGTCGCGGAGGAGATCGGGGTGCACCCGTCCACCGTATCCCGAGCGGTCTCGAACAAGTACGCGCACACGCCGCAGGGGGTTTTCGAGCTGCGCTTCTTTTTCTCCGAAGCCGTGAACGGGCCGGAAGGCGCGGCGACCTCACTGATGCTGCTGAAGCGGCGCGTGAAGAAGATCATCGAGGAGGAGGACCCGCGCAAGCCGCTGACCGACGACCGCATCACGGAAATGCTGCAAAAGGAAGGCATCGACGTGACCCGGCGGACCGTGGCAAAGTATCGCGAGGATATGCGCATCCCATCTACGCATCAGCGGCGTGTGCGCGCGTAGAACGGCAGCGCGCGTCCGCGTCCGCTCTGAAGGGAGCACCATGGACGTTGAATACACGGGCCGCCACGAAGCGGTCGTGACCGATGCGATGCGGGCGACGGCGGGCCCTTTTCTCGACCGCCTGGGCGAAATGGTAGGGCGCGGGGCCACCGCGCACGTGGTCCTGGCGACGGAAAAGAACAGGCAGTCGGCAGAAGTGACGGTGAAGACCAAGGCGCATGACCTGGTCGGGCTTGCCGAAACCACGGCCGGCCTTGAAACCGCGCTGCGCCTGGCGCTCGACAAGGTGGAAGCGCAGGCGGTTAAGTTCAAGGAGAAGCGGTCGACCGAGAAGCGCCGGCCCAAGGACGAGAAAACGCTGGTAGAGCCGGCGCTGGAGCGCGGCGGCAAGTCGAAGCGGACCGCGCTGCTGGCCACGCCGGACTCGCCGCTTGACGAGGTGCTCGGGCTGCAGCCGGACCTCGCGCCCGGCCCCGGCACCGCCGCGAACGGCAACGGCAAGCACGCGGCAGCCGAAGCGGGCAGCGGTGCCGACCATAGTTCCGAGCCGCACGTAACCCGCTCGATCGATGCCGTGGCGCTGCGCCCCATGAGCCTGGAAGAGGCGGTGAAAGAGCTGGAAACGCGCAACCGCGAGCTGTTCGTGTTTCGCGACCGCGCGGGGCTGCTGCGGATTCTCCATTGCCGGCGCGACCACACACTTGAATTGATCGAACTGCCGTAGAGGCTCGTTCGGACCGGGGCCGCTCGCTCAAGCCGCGAGCCGCCCCGCGATTTACATCGAGTGTGGAGCGAGCCATACTGAGAAGCACACCGCCTTCGGTTAAGGGATTCCGATGCACGACGGCCTCCAGTTTGGAACCCTTGTTCTGGTTCTATTCGGCATTCTGCTCACCAGGTAAGACTTCAGCGCGCTCCGAAAGAAACACGTGAGGCACTCGCGGCTATGCGCGGGAGCATGAAGCGGCAGACGACCACGATCAACATCATGCTCTTGCACCATGATGAGCGGCTCGCCAAGATTGAGACCAGCATGGAAAACAGGATGGAAAACAAGATGGAAGAGAAGAAGTGACCGCCGCTTTTACATCCCCTTTCGCATCCCCCGGCGCCGAGCCGGCGAACAGCAAGCCCGCCATCGCCGTGCTCGGCGCGGGCAAGATGGGCGGCATCCTGCTCCAGGCTTTTCTGCGTCAGCAGCTGTTTGCCCCGGAAACCATTCGCGCCACCGTCGCCCACCCCGAGCGGGCTGCCACGCTGTCGGCCCAGTGGGGCGTTCCAGTCACCACCGACAACCTTGAAGCCGCAGATGGCGCGGACATTCTCCTGTTGGCGGTCAAGCCTTTTCAGATCGCCGCGCTGCTCGGGGAGATCAAACCTGCCCTACGGCCCGGACAGCTCGTCATCTCCATTGCCGCATCCATCTCGACCGCCGCGATCGAGGCCGCTGCCGGGCTGGACATCGCGGTGGTTCGAGCGATGCCGAACACCCCTTCGACCCTCGGCGCGGGCATCGCCGGGCTGTGCCGCGGGCGGTATGTGAACGACGCGCAAATGGAGCACGCCACGCGCATCTTCTCGACGGTTGGGCGCTTCGTGGTCGTGGACGAGAAACATATGGACGCGGTCACCGGCCTGTCCGGGTCGGGTCCCGCTTTTATCTATATCGTGATCGAGTCGCTGGCCGAGGCGGGGGTCAAGGTTGGCTTGCCGCGCGAGATCGCGACACTGTTGGCCGCGCAAACAGCGTTCGGGGCAGCCAAGATGGTGCTCGATACCGGATATCACCCGGCCCTGCTCAAGGACGCCGTAACGACCCCGGCTGGCTGCACGATCGACGGCATCCTGGAGCTGGAAGAAGGCGGCCTGCGCGTCACGCTGATTAAAGCCGTAATGCGCGCCACCGAGCGCGCGCGAGCGCTCGGGCAGGGGTAGGGCGAAGGCAGCTTGTGAGCCGACCGCCTTACCTCCCCGAAAGACCCTGAAATCCGGGACCGTTCTCCCGGACTCGGCCAACACAGAGGGCGAAACAGTCGCTTTTCTCACGCATGGACAGGAAAAGCCCGGCTCGCGAGCCGGGCTTTTCCTGTTAGCTTCTAACTCTTAATTCTTAACTCCCGCCCCGACGCAGAACTCCTGAAACGCCCTTTGGAGCTCCCCACCGATGGCTTGTGCGGTATTGGCCTCGATCGCGTACCGCTGCATCAGGTACACCAGCTCGCCGTCGCGCAAGATCGCAATCGCGGGCGAGGTCGGTGGATTGCCGCCGAAGTACGATCGCGCCTTGTCCGTCGCTTCCCGGTCCTGCCCGGCGAACACCGTGATCATGTTGTCCGGCTTGGCCGTGCCCTGGAGGCTCAGCCGCACACCCGGGCGCATCTTGCCCGCCGCGCAGCCGCAGATCGAGTTCACCACCACCATCGTGGTGCCCGGCTTCGCGAGCGCCTGCTCCACCTCGCCGGCGGTCCGGGCTTCCTCGATTCCGGCCCGCGTCAGCTCTTCCCGCATCGGGATTACCATAATCTCTGGATACATGCTCTCAACCTCTCCCAAACAAGCTTCCGCGCGCTCTCCGCGGGTGTCTTCCATTCTAACCGCCCCGTCCCCGCGGGAGCACGTGCCGCTCGCGCCATACACGAGCTTCGGCATCGGCGGCCCAGCCCGATTCTTCGCCGAGGCCGCCACCGAAGACGACTTGGTCCGAGCTTCCGAATGGGCGCGCGAGCGCGGGCTGCCGCTGTTCGTGCTGGGCGGGGGCAGCAACGTCCTGGTCGCGGACGAGGGCTTCCCTGGACTTGTTCTGCGGGTCGGTCTGCGCGGCGTCGAGCGGCGGGGCGGCACTTTTACCGTCGCTGCGGGCGAGGACTGGGACGCGCTGGTGACCCGTACGGTCCAGGCAGGCTGCGCCGGGATGGAGTGCCTGGCCGGCATCCCCGGTCTAACCGGCGGCACCCCGGTCCAGAACGTCGGCGCCTACGGGCAGGAGGTCGCGCAGACGATCGCGGAAGTACGCTGCTTCGACCGGGAAACCTCCCGCTTCGTCACGTTAGAGAAGCAAGCCTGTCGGTTCGCCTACCGCGCCAGCCGCTTCAATACAGGCGCCGACGCGGGCCGGTACATCGTCGCGTCGGTCACGTTCGCGCTCCAGGAGGGCGGTCCGCCGACCCTGGCCTACCCCGATCTTCAACGGCACTTCGCGGGTGCTCGCCCGTCGCTGGCCGAAGTCGCGGAAGGGGTCCGCGCGATTCGCCGCGGCAAGGGCATGAGCTTCGACGCGGCGGTCCCGCTCGAAGCGCGCGACCCGGACACACGCTCCGCCGGGTCATATTTCAAGAACCCGGTTGTCGCGGACTCGGTGTACGAGGTCTTGGCGCGGACCCACCCCGGAGCGCCCAGCTACCCGGCCGGGCCGGGGCTGCGCAAGCTCCCCGCCGCGTGGCTCCTGGAGCAGGCCGGGTTCCCGAGAGGCTTCGCGCTGGGTCGCGCGGCGCTTTCCTCCAAACACACCCTGGCCCTCACCAACCGGACCGGGCAGGCCCGCGCCGCCGATATTCTGGGCCTCCAGCGGGTGCTCCAGCAAGGGGTGCGAGACCGCTTCGGCATCGAACTCCATCCCGAGCCGATCTTTGTCAGCTGAGCCCGCGAGATCTAACCCCGCAGCATGCGCTCAAGCTCCAGAACGGTCTTCCAATTGCGCACCGTCGCGCTGCCGGGCATCTCGGTGCCGGTCGAGGCCAACGCCAGGCGCGAGCGTCCGAAGCCATGGGGCAGGTACAGGAACAGCTCGCGGTCCACGGCGGCCAGCTGCTCCTGCCCGAGCCGCTTCGCTTCGAGCGACTTAAAGGCCGCTGGTGCGAGCGGCGCTTCCAGGAAGAGGACGTGCAGTGCGTCCAGGCTTGCCTGCCGGAACGGGTTAGCGGCTACGGCGGCAGCGATCTCCTTCGCGGTGCGGAGAACCACCGGCACGGGAAAGCCGAACCGCTCCGCGAGCTCCGCCGCGATCGTGCCCGCCGTCAACGAAGGGTGTGCATCGCACACGACATTGCCGCTCTGAAGGTAGGTATCGACGCGGTCGCAGCCCAGCTCCGTAAAGGCAGCGCGCAGGGCGGGCATGGGTAGCGGGTGCCGCCCTCCGACATTGACCCCGCGCAACAACGCCAGCACCCGGTTTCCTCGCATCGCGGTCTCCCCTGCAGTCTCGATGGTAGCCGGGGGTTGTTTCGCTTCAAAATTAAGGTCATCCTGACGAGCGAAGTGAGGGAGCACCTGCCTTGCCCTCGCGGAGAGGGAACAGGCCCTTTGCGGCGCTCAGGATGACCTGGATTCGCCATTTGCGAACCTTCAGCCTGATCCCGCCGCAGCTATGTGCCCACACCCTCGGGTGCCTCGCGCAGCTCCGCCTGGAGCGCCTGCAGTAGCTGGAGGGCCTGCATGGGGCTGGTCTGGTCCAGATCGGCGGCGTGCAGCCGGTCGACGATGCGCCGGCTCAACGGCGTGAACATGGTCAGTTGGACCGGAATCTGGACTGGAGCGTCGGTTTCGGCCGCCAGCTCGCGCTTTTCGGCCCGCTCGTGCGCGCGCAGCACCTCGCGGGCCCGCTTCAGCACGCGTCCGGGCACCCCGGCCAGCCGCGCCACGTCGATGCCGTAGCTCTTGCTGGCCGCGCCGGGCTCGATGGTGTGCAGGAAGACGATGCCTTGCGGCACTTCCTTCACCGAGGCGCGGGCGTTGGCCAGGCGGGGCAGCTGACCGGCCAGCAGGGTCAGCTCGTGGTAATGCGTCGCGAACAGCGTCCGCGCGTTGACCGCGTTGTGCAGGTGCTCGAGCGCCGCCCAAGCCAGAGCCAGCCCGTCGAAGGTGGCGGTGCCGCGGCCCATCTCGTCGAGCAGCACCAGGGAGCGCGCGGTGGCCGTGTTGAGGATGGCGGCGGTCTCGACCATTTCCACCATGAAGGTGGACCGGCCCTGGCCCAGGTTGTCGCTCGCGCCGATGCGGGTGTACACGCGGTCGGCCAGCGAGTACCGCATCGCGCGTGCCGGCACGAAGGACCCCATCTGCGCCAAGATCACGAGTAGGGCGGCCTGGCGCAGGTAGGTGCTCTTGCCGCCCATGTTGGGGCCGGTGATGAGCAGGATGGACGTGCGGGCCGTGTCGAGGTACAGGTCGTTCGGAATGAAGCGGCTTTGCCCGGCCTTATCGAGCAACGCTTCGAGCACCGGGTGGCGGGCTTGCGCCGCTTCAAGGATGTGCGCCTCGCCGGACGCGATGGCGGGCTCGCACCAGTCGCGCTCGGCGGCCAGGTGCGCGAAGTTCGCCAGCAGGTCGATCTCCGCCAGCGTGGCGGCGGTGGCGCGGATACGCGGCGCGTGGGTCAGCACGGCCTGCCGTAGCTCCGCGAACAGCGCGCGTTCAATCTCAAGCGAGCGCTCTTCGGCGGTCAGGATGCGTTGCTCCAGGTCCTTCAACTCCGGAGTGGTGTAGCGCTCGGCGTTGACCAGCGTCTGCTTGCGCTCGTAGTCGGCGGGCACGTGTTTCAGGTTGGCGCGGGTGATCTCGAGGTAGTAGCCGAAGACCGAGTTGAACCGGACCTTGAGTGAGCCGATGCCGGTGCGCTCGCGCTCGCGCTCTTCGATGGCCGCGATCGCGGTTTTCGCGTGGGAGCCCGTGGCGCGCAGGTCGTCGAGCTCGGCGTGGAGGCCGGGCGCGATGACGCCGCCCTCGGCCAGAGTGGCCGGCGGCTCCGCAACGAGCGCGGCCGCGATGCGGGCTTCCAGTGCATCGAGCGGATCCATGGCTTTTCGCAGCGCGCCCCACGAAGGTGCTTCGAGCCGGTCGAGCGCCCGGCCCACCTCCGGCAGGGCGCGCAGGGAGCAGGCCAGCGCCTGGAGGTCGCGCGGCCCGGCATTTTCGAGCGCGACCCGGGACAGAAGCCGCTCCAGGTCGAGCACGCCGCCCAAGGCGCGCCGCAGCTCTTCGCGGTCGATCAGCCCGGTTTTCAACTCACGCACGGCTTCGTACCGGCTTTTGATCGCCGACGGATCGGCGAGCGGGCGCAGGATCGCGGCGCGCAGGTGGCGCTTGCCCATGGGGGTTCGGCAGCAGTCGAGTGTGGCAGCCAGCGTCGCTTCCGGCCCGGAAGAGCGAAACAGCGGGTCCAGGAGCTCCAAGTTGCGGACGGAAACCTGATCCAGGTGCAGGTGCGCGGCGTGCTCTTCAAACCGTAGCGTGTCTACATGCGCGAGCGCGTTGCGCTGCGTGGTTTGCGCGTAGTGGAGCACCGCCCCGGCGGCGATGGCGGCCGAGGGGTGGCCCGCCACGCCGAAGCCGTCGAGCGAGCTGGCCCCCAGCTGCCGGGCGAGCAGCGGCAGCGCGTACTCGGCGGAGAAGACCCAGGAGTCGAGCGTGGTCTTAGTGCGGATTTGGTCGAGCGTGGCGGTAAACGGCTCGGAAC
>CAXTTW010000113.1:0-7335 GCA_964247255.1 uncultured Acidobacteriaceae bacterium | reverse complement strand
GGTCGGTGCGGCCGAACCGCTCCGATGGCCTCCCGGCCGCACTCCGGCGCAGCATCGGGCATCGGCGGCCGCCGGCGCTGGGCCGCTCCGCGAGCGGCCACCTCACGGGAGGCACGGCCGTGCTGCCCGGTGTGGGCTCCGGGCTTCAGCGCGCCTTCGCCGCAGTTCTCGGGCACGTTGCTCATCTGTTTGTTGAACACCCGGTAGCCCGCCGTACCTGGCTTGAGCGTGGCCCAGTAGCTGCGCCGCTCCACCAGCGGCTTGCCTTGCCCGATGATCTGGTTCTCCATGATCTTCACCCCGCAGCTCAGGTTGCGCTCCGGCTGCAGGATGGTCCGTCCGGGATCCTTGATGGGCAAACGCCGGTCGTGCTGCCAGTCGAAGTCGCATCCGTAGCGTTGGTCGTCCTCGTACTTCAGCTGCAACAAGCCCTGTTGGCGCGAGGGCCGCCCGGTCACCTCGTCGGTGGTGTTCACGGCCGCGTCCAGGTGGTGGACGTTGGCCAGTGGGTCCAAGCCGGCCTCGGCCCCGGCCAGGGCCTGAAAGGTGTAGGCCCAGAAGGCCCGCTTGTCCGCTTCCTCCAGCTGCGCGAATCTGGGGCAGTAGCCGCGCACCGCGCGCGCCGCCTGCGCCCCCAAAAGCGACGGGGGCAGGTCCTTCTCGACCACCGCATCCCAGGCCGGGTCCCATGTTTTGCCGCCCAATTCTTCCTTCTTGTTTTCGATCGGCGTGTCCGGCGCCTTTTTGAGCGCAACAGTGGGCTGCACGCTCGGCTGCACGGGCCGCGCCTGCTGCGCCCCGCCGCGCCCACATCCGGGGACCCCCAAAACGAAACAAGACACTCCAAGTACGACCAGCTTTTCTAGCTTCACCCTTGGCCTCCAACGGCTTTTCCAGGTAGGATGTGCGCAGGCTAGCAGATACTTTCCGTGTAGGTTCAGATTTAAAGTAACAACTGTGTATGTTACCCGACCTTGAAGGAAGTGTCCTTGTACCTGCTAACTTATAGGTGAAGTTCTTCGCGCGGGCGCTGGGTTATGTTCTATCTTGCGCCAGTGCATTCGTGATCCAAGGCAGTCACCAAACGACCGTGACTGCCTTGGATCTGCGAATAGCCTTGTCCCTCGTGACCAGCACTCCATCGTGAGCCAGCGCCGTGGCTCCGATGAGCCGGTCCATCGGGTCGCCGGGATAGCTGTCCGGCAGTTCGACCGCGAGTTGAGCGATCCTCGCGGTTACGGGCAGTACCTGGAAGCGCCGCTCCACCTCGGCGAGAAAAGCCCCCGCCGAGGTGCTGACGGTAATCCTGCCTCGCCTGATCGCGGAGGCGACTTCGAGCAGCGAGATGCACGAAATCCCGAGGCCGCCCTCGCTCCGCCCGGCCTTGACCGCATCGGTCGCCGCTCTCGACAGCTCTTTCGGTTCCTGCGCAAGCCAGATCACGACACAGGTGTCGAGGATGATCACCTGAGGCGCTTCCAGTCGTCGGAGGGAACGATGGGGCCGTCGATCTCACCATGAATCTCGATCTTGCCCCGGTAGAAGCCGAAAATGTCATCCTCTTCCTGCTCCAGCGGCTCGAGCCGCGCGACAGGCACTCCGTTCTTTGTAATCGTCACCGGCTCCCGTTTGGCTTGTACTTCATCCATGATCGCCAAGCATTTGGCTTTGAAAACCCCCGCCGCCACTGTTCGCATCCATCCTCCCATAGTCACGCTACCATGGTCTTAAAGAGCGGGCAAGCCGGAATCCACCCTGCGGTACAATCCAACCCATGGCCCAGCTCGCCCACTTCGGGGTTCGCTTTCTGGAGACCCTGTTCTTCACCGGCCTGCTTGGTTCCCTTGCCGTGGTCCTTTACTCCTCCATCGGCGATGTGCAGGACCTTCTGTTCCACAAAAACGAGCAGCCCTAACCAAGCGATGCCGCCGGCCCCCCGCCCATGAGTACCTCAACCACGACAACCGCACCAGCCCCAGGGCTTTTCGGCTCCTCGACGCGGGTCCGCCTCGTCGTCGCATCCTCCGTGATGCTAAGCTTTATCTCTTTTTGGCGCGCCGCGGCCGTGGTGCTCAACGACCTCGCCTCCTCCGCTTTCTACGCCGGCGGCATCGCGGAAGAGGCCGTCGGCAAGTCCGCACCCTGGTTCATCCTCGGGGTCATGGTCTTCGCGTTTTCCGTGCGCAAGGTCTACATCGAGAGCTGCTCCATGTTCACCCGCGGCGGCGTTTACCGCGTCGTCAAGGAGGCCCTCGGCGGCACCTTCGCCAAGGTGAGCGTGTCGGCGCTCATGTTCGACTACATCCTGACCGGTCCCATCTCCGGCGTTTCCGCCGGCCAGTACATCACCGGCCTGCTCAATGAGCTGTTGACCGTCGGCGCCCTGCACGGCTGGCTGCCCCCGGCCATGCTGCTCACCCAGCACACCGCGCGCCAACTCTCCGTCGATGGCACCTCCGCCGTGTTTTGCGTTGCCGTCACGCTGTTCTACTGGTGGGAGAACACCAAGGGCATTCACGAGTCCACCGGCAAGGCACTCGAAGTCATGAAGATCACCTCCATCATGGTGGTCATCATCATCGTGTGGGGTATCGTCACCGTGCTCCACAACGGCGTCCACCTGCCGCCCGCGCCCATCCCCGCCAATCTCCGCTTTTCCCACGACGCGCTCGGCTTCCTCGACGGCACCCACCTGGCCTCGACCCTCGGGCTGTTCGGCATCCTCATGGCATTCGGCCACTCGGTACTCGCCATGAGCGGCGAGGAAACCCTGGCCCAGGTCAACCGCGAGATCGAGCACCCCAAGCTGCTCAACCTCAAGCGCGCCGCCTCGGTCATCGCGATCTACTCCTTCTCCTTCACCGGCCTGGTTTCGCTGCTAGCCGTCATGATCATCCCGGACGCGGTGCGCATCCCCGTGTACCGCGATAATCTCATCGCCGGCCTGGCCATGAACATGGTCGGCCCCTTGACCCTGCGGCTCATCTTCCGAGTCTTCGTAGTCGTGGTCGGCTTCCTGATCCTGTCCGGCGCCATCAACACCTCGATCATCGGCTCCACCGGCGTGCTCATGCGCATCGCCGAGGACGGCGTGCTGACCGACTGGTTTCGCAAGCCGCACCGCCGGTTCGGCACAGCCTACCGCATCGTCAACCTGGTCACCGCGCTCCAGCTGTTCACCATCCTCATCACGCGCGGCAACGTGATCGTGCTCGGCGAAGCGTACGCCTTCGGCGTTATCTGGAGCTTTACCTTCAATGCGCTGGCCATGCTGGTGCTGCGCTGGAAGTACAAGGGCGACCGCGGCTGGAAGGTCCCGATCAACGTCCGCTTCCGGTACAAGGGCGTGCTGCGCGAGATCCCCTTCGGCCTCATTTCGGTCTTCTGCGTCCTTCTAACGGTGGCCATCACCAATCTCTTCACGAAGAAGATCGCCACCGTTTCGGGCGTCATTTTCGCGCTGGTGTTCTTCCTCATCTTCACCTTGTCCGAGCGCCAAAACGCCCGCAAGCAAAAGTTCGCCGCCCTGCAGATGCGCGAGCATTTCCAGCTTGAGCATGAAGAGGACATCGGGCGCGAAAACCTTCAAATCCGCAGCGGGGGCATCCTCGTGACCATCGTCGACCCGACGAGCGCGGCCGCCCTGAAGTGGACCTTGGCCCGCACCGACACCGACGACCAGGACATCGTGGTGCTGACCGCGCGGCGCGTGGGAGCGGGCGGCGCGGAGTACCTCGACCCCTCCGAGCAGAGTTTCTCCGAGCACGAGCAGATGCTGTTCACCAAGGCCGTTTCCGTGGCGGAAAGCTTCGGCAAGCACATTTCGCTGCTGGTGGTGCCGGCCGCCGACATCTTCGTCGCCCTCGTGCAGACCGCGGTCTCGCTCGAGGTATCGACCCTGGTTTCCGGCCTCGCCTCCACCATGACCGCCGCCGAGCAGAGCTACCGCATTGGCCACGCGTGGGAGTCGCTGCCCGAGCCCAAGGCACAGTTCACCTACGTCATCGTGACCCCGGACGGCCAGTCGCAGAACTTCCACATCGGCCCCCATGCCTCGGCGCTCGGGCCGGACGATGTGGCGCTCGTGCACCGTCTGTGGCTCAACATGAGCCGCGACCCCGGCTTCGCCAACCTGCACCACTCCGACATCGTCACCTATGCCCTTTCCCGGCTCGCCTCCGACTACGCCCGCAACAAGACGGAGATCCTGAACGACCTGCGCCGCGCCGCCGCTCCCCTGCCCCGCGCGGCTTCCTCGCCTGAATCGGCGAAGATGCCCATGCGCGCGCTGCACGACCGCGAAAAAGACCTGTAACACCCTCCGTTTGCCCGCCGCTCGACAAAGCCCCTGCTTTGTCTTTTCTCCCGTCAAGGCAAGCACTTTGGCGCGAGAGCCGCGTGTTGCGCCTCAAGTTGGGGCAACGTTTCCACGTTCAGAACCGGCAGCCTCAGTCGAAGCACCATGCTAGACTTCTCACGAATACAAACGTTTGCCTAAGTAGCCAATCCAGCCCACTCCCCGCACCAGGAAGCCTTCGCATGACCACACTCCCCCGTTTGCACAACAGGCTCATCAAGCTGTTCTCGGCACTTCTGCTTCTGTTGCTGCTGGCAACGGGCTTGGCCCCGGAAGCATCCGCGATTCTCTACGGCAGCGATGCATCGGACCTCAACGGTCAGGTGCAAGTTTGGTTCAACAACCGTACGCGCTTCTGTACCGGAACTCTGATCAGTCCCACTTGGGTGCTGACGTCTCGCCACTGTGTCACGGATGCGGCCGCCGGACCCGGAGACGTGGAAGTTTTCGTTGGAAACCTCGGGCGCGAAATGGGAGATTTGTAGCTGGTCAACAGGATCATCAATCATCCGACGAGCGATGCCGCGCTGCTCCAATTGACGACGCGCGTCGCGAATGGTGACCTGGTCGTGCCCTACGGCGTGAACGATCCGCTGGCGGGAAGTGTGGTGACCGTCAGCGGGTGGGGAGCAACCCAGGCGAACCCGAACCGGCCCGCTGCAACGCTGCAACTTTCCTCGCAAACGGTCACGCAGGTGCCCGGCACGAGTGACCAGATGACAATCAGTTCCACCGACGGCAGTCGTATCCAGGACGGAGACTCCGGCGCGGGTGTCAATTTCCTGGGCGTCATCTGCGGTGTGGTAAGCAGCTCAAATCCACTTACCGCCCAAGCCGTCAAGACCAGTGCGATCTCCGCCTGGATAACCACCACCACAGGCATCCCTCCAGGGGGCGTGTGTCTCCTCGACCAGACAAAGAAAAAGAAAACCGGACGACTCAAGGTGATGGCATTGGGAGGCGTCCTGACTCGGGGGGGCCCCAACGACAACGACGGAGCCTTCCGAAAGATCCTGAAAACCTCTTTGGACAAATTCACGCTCTCGATGGACTTCGTCGGTTCCAGAAAGAATGGAGTTGCGCCGTACGATAATTGGGAAGGCACGAACCTCGACTTGAATCCGAGCCAACTAGGCACGATTCACGATACCGAAGAGCAGGTGAAATGCTCGATCCCCGCGCTTCCGAACGCACCCGATGTCATCACGGTGGAACTTGGCGAGGAGGACATACAGGAGTTACACTCCGCCGGTGCCGCGGGCCGCATCGACTCCCTGCTTACAACGATTCAGAAGATGTCCCTTGGAACGACCGTGCTTGTCACCGCACACCCTCCTCCGCCCAGGCAGACGCCGGCTGAGATCCCATATGTCGACGACCTGAACACAGCGGTGAAGCTGCTCGTATTGGGGCGGAAAAGCGCGGGACAGCATGTGGACTGGGTGGATGAGTCCTCCATGACCGCGGACGATGAGTACGTTTTTCCCAGCAACCCCTTTCCTCATCTTCTGGCCGGCGATGGAGCTGAGAAGATGGCCAATAACTTCGCGGTAGCCTTAGAAAACGCTTCGAACGCAGGGTGGATTTATCCCTATCCCCGAACGTTCGACGGCAGCTTGTGCCCCAGCGGTATCGTCAAGCGCAGTCTTCCCGATCTGCGCCTGATGCCGATGGGCGACTCGATCACGCACGGCTACCACAGCAGCTCGGACGACGGCTACCGCAAGTATCTGCGGGCGGACCTGGTCAACGACGGCTTCAAAACCGACTTCGTCGGCGGCCGGCAGTACGGCTCGATGTACGACAACTACAACGAGGGCTACTCCGGCTACAGGATCGACGCGCTGGATCTCTTCGAGGGCAACCAGGTAAGCAAGTACAGGCCCAACATCATCACGCTGATGATCGGCACCAACGACATGGTCCAGAATACCGATCTGCCGAACGCCCCGGCGCGCCTCACGAAGCTGCTCGACGACATCTACAGCAACGATCCCGGCGTCACGGTGTTGCTGGCCACCATCATCCCTTCGGCCGACCCTGCGGTGGAAGCCCGGATCCCGGCTTACAATCAGGCGCTGCCTGGGGTGGTTCAGGGGCAGGTCAGCCAAGGCCGCAACGTCGTTCTGGTCGACATGAGCTCTTTCACGACGGCGGACCTGGCTGCGGGCGACCAGCTCCACCCGGGCGACAGCGGGTACGAGAAGATCGCGAACCTCTGGCACTCCGCGATTCAGCAGGTGGCTTCGACGCTTAACGCGCCCGTGGATTGCGGCATGATCCCGGTGGGCTGCTCCGATCCGGCGATCACGGCGGGCAGTGAGCAGGCCGGGCGCGATCCGAATCCGCCGCTCAGCCCCGACAGCCCCGCGCTCGACGGCAACGGCAATGTTGCCGGCGGAGCAGGGGGGGCCTCGACCGGGGGGCGTACCAACCAGAAGCTGCGGATGGCCGACTTCGACGGCGACGGGAAAGCCGACTATATCGGCATCGACGATAACGGAGGTATGACCGTCTGGTACAACCATGGCGGCGACAGCGGAGGCGGTTGGTCGCCCGCCGCGGAAAGGGCGCTGGGCACGGCACCGGGGTACCAGGTGCAACTGGCGGATTTCGACGGGGACGGCAAGGCCGACTACATCGTCGTGCTGGACAACGGCAACGTCAAGGTCTGGCTGAACCGGGGAGGGGACAACAACGGCGGCTGGAACGAGTTGGGCGTGGTCGCCCTGGGCGAAGGCCCCGCGAACCAGGTGCGCTTCGCGGACATGGACGGGGACGGCAGAGCCGACTACCTGATCGTGGGCCCGGGCGGCTCGATCGATTACTGGCAAAACCGGGGCGGCGACAATCGCGGCGGATGGGGGCCCGACCTCCACATCGCGTACGGCGTGGCTCCCAGCAACGAAATCCAGCTCCAGGATTTCGATGGGGACGGCAAGGCCGACTACATCGTGGTCGCCGCGAACGGCTCGGAG
>CAXTTW010000112.1:0-7394 GCA_964247255.1 uncultured Acidobacteriaceae bacterium | reverse complement strand
CCGGTAGCTCGTTGGGCTCATAACCCAAAGGTCGTAGGTTCAAATCCTACCCCCGCAACCAAGCGCCGCGTCCTCGAACTCCGGTGAGCTTTCCTGCTCCCGCGCCAGTAACAATCCTTGAAACTCAGCCATCGTGAATGCCTCGTTCGCGCTTGCAAACGCTTGCGCTTCCATGTCTGCCGAATCGGGAAAGAACCGCCGATACAGTTCGACTTTCTGCGCCTGCTCGGCCCTGCCGAGCAACAGCCGGTAATCGATTCGGCCGGGGCGCAGCAGGGCCGGGTCGAGCGCTTCCACGTGGTTGGTCGTCATCACAAACAACACGTTTTCCGGCGCGTGAAAGCCGTCCACCACGTTCAGCAAGCCGCCCAGAGTGACGCCCTGCCGGTCCTCTTCCTTTTCTCCCTTCGAGCTCCGGTCCTTGCCCGTCCTCATGCATCATGCAATCGATGTCCTCGAACAGCACCAGCGAGTTCTCCGGAACCTCGTTGACTGCTGCCTTGAGCGTCCGATCGTTAAGCTCCGACGGGTTGAGGGCATAAATCCCCATGCCGAAGTGCGCCGCCAGGCCGGAGACAAGCGAGGTTTTGCCGGTCCCGGGCGGCCCGTAAAACAGGTAGCCGCGGTGGTAAGGAATGCCCAGAATCCGGTACCGCTCCCGCGCGCCGCGCCATCGTTCGATGTCGGCGACCAATCGCTCCCGCTCGCCGGCCTTCAAGATGACGGACTCGAGCAGGCGCGGCGCATACGCCTCCACCTGCGCCCAATAGTCGGTATACAAGTACAGGCGGGAGGAGTCGCCCGAACGCTTTCGATGGGAAGCGACGACTTCTTCCACGAAGCGCTGAAGAAAGGCTCGGTCGCGGCCCAGCGTGAGAAAGCGCAGCGACTCCACGCGGCGCTCGCGGCGGCCCTTGGTGTCCTCGCTGCGCCGCAACTCGACCAGAAACGGACGTCCCGCGTGCCAAAACCAGTGCACGCCCGGTGCGGGCAGCAGGGCGAGCTCTTCCCCGCGCACCGTCGTGTCGAGGTCGACCTGGCGGATGCGCCGAAGAAAGTGCTGCTCCAGAAACCACTCTTTGACCCAGGAGAACGCCGCGTCGTCGTCCTTGACCGTAATGGAGAGGGTGGCCTGCCGTTCAGCCAGGTGCCAAAGGTGCGCCGGCAGGCTGCGCAGAAAGACCCCCGCTCCGCCGAAGAGCATAAGAAAGAGGCCGCCGGAAGCGAACTGGTTATGTCCGCTGAGGATTTGGCGCAGAAAGTCGTGCATGGTCGTGTTTGTTCCCACAGCGCAAGGCTGGAGTGGTTGCGCCGGAAACGCGAAGCGGCGCGGCTACGAACCTGTCCCTAATAGGTTCGGCGGAACTGGTATTTCGTCGGAAGAAAGGGGGAGCTTTAGCGCCCGGTGAAGGACGCCTTCAAGCCCTGGAGCCGAAGCTCACAGTACCCGCCGTGCATGGTATGCGTTGACAAAGCCATCGGAGACGTCCTTTCCGCTGAGATAGATAGGTGCATGGTGCCAGAAAACTTTTCGGCCGGCAAGATTGTTTTAACTTTGTCCCAACCTGGGGCACTTACTTAACGGCGCACCCACGGGTGCTTCTTCGCCACGTAGTGCCCCACAAACCACCCAGCCGCCCCGCCGAGCAAGACGTCGGTGGGGAAGTGCTGCTCGCCGAGCACGCGGGTTAGGCTGGTCGCGGTGGCGGCCGTGTACACCCCTGCCTGCACCCAGCGCGAGGGATACTCCTGGGCCAGCACCGCCGCCGAGGCCCAGGCAAGCGTGCTGTGCGAGGACGGAAACGACCCGTTGGCCCCCGCGCTACCCTGGAAGAACAGCCCGCGCCCGTTGTCTTGCGCCGGGCGCTCGCGAAAAAACACCAGCTTGAGCCCCTGCTCCACGATGACGCCGTCGGC
The DNA here is from genome assembly GCA_964247255.1 of uncultured Acidobacteriaceae bacterium. Taxonomy (GTDB): domain Bacteria; phylum Acidobacteriota; class Terriglobia; order Terriglobales; family Acidobacteriaceae; genus EB88. The sequence goes on along the minus strand of CAXTTW010000112.1, from coordinate 5,477 downwards.
CAAAGCCTCCGCGCCGAGCAGGCCGGCCTGGCGCGCGTGCTCGTCGTGCTCAAAGCGGCCAAGGCCGTACAGGACCGCGGGCGTCGCGATGAACCCGCCGATCAGCACGTTGGATGCGTTGGTGTTGGACTGGTTGAAGCCGGGATCGCGGCTCACCACGGTGGTAGCTGCGCGGCTGTCGGTCGCGAGCGCCGCCGCGGTGGCCCCGGCGAGGGGCAGCAGCCAGACGAGGTCGTGCGTGCGGATGCGCAGAGGACCGGTCCAGATCACCGGCTGGTCGCGCAGGATGTCCCGCGGCAGGTGCTTGACGGAGGGCTCGGGTGCTTCGGGCAAGGCCTGCGCCCCCGCCGGCAGCACCGCCCAAAGAAGCTGCCCAGCTAGAACCGCGCCTACGCTCCGTATACTCATCCCTCAACTCGTATCCGACTAAGAAGATTCCGTCAAACTCCCGCGAAAGACCGTAAAGGGGTGCTAGGCTAACATCACGAGGTCCGCCATGCAGCTGAACAGTCAAAAAAAGCCGCTCCTGCCCACGCCGGCGGAGATGCGGCTGCTTCGCGCCCTTTGGACGCTGAAGGAAGGCACCATCGAGGAGCTGATCGGCTCGTTCCCGGAGAAAGAACGACCCAACTATAAAACGGCCCAAACCGTGCTCCGCATCATGGAAACAAAGGGTTTTGTAGACCACACGCCGCGCGGCAAGGTGTTCGTCTTCAAGCCGATTCTCGAAGAGCAGGAAGCGGCCAGCCTTTCGGTGCAGCGGCTGCTCAAGCAGAACTTCGGCGGGTCCGCGCGCGGGCTGCTGCTCAACCTGCTCCAGGCCGAGCCGCTGCACCACGGCGAGCTTGAAGAAATGGAAGAGCTGATTCGCAAGCACCGCGAAAGCCGCGGCGAGTAGTCACCGGAGGTTCGGATGCGACACGCTGTTTGCAGTCCCGAGTTCGCCCTCCTTGCTGTTTCCGCGTTTCTCAGCTTTCTGCTGATTTCGGCGTCGGCCTTTGTCCTGTACGGCGTGCTCGCTCGGCTGGCCACCGCGGCCGCCACCCGCTGTACCCTGGCCGTGGCCTACATCGCGGGGACGACCGCGCTGTGGGTCCGTACGCTCGGTGTGCTGTGCGCCGCGGCCGCTGTGCCGCAGCTGCCCGCCGTTCCCCACGCCGTTGCCCCGGACAGCCTGACGGTGGTCCTGCCCGCCCGGGCCCTTCCGCTGCTTACGTCGTTCGTGCCCGCAAGCCTGGCCGTTTACGCGCTATGCCTGCTGACGCTGGCATGCGCCGGCCTGGCGCGCCGCAAGCGCCTGAACGCGGCGCTCGCCTTCCGTGTGGCACCGCCCGCGCCGCTTGCCGGTGTCTTCAGCACCTTGGCCTCCGAGGCCGGGGTCGCGCGGAGCCGCCTGTGGCTGCGCCCTGCCGTCTACCTGCCCGCCGAAGCCTCCGAGCCTTCGGGCACGCTGCCCGGCATTCTGCGCCACGAACTCGCGCACCTGCGCCGGGGAGACCAGTTGTGGGAGGGCGTGGCCCGGTTCGGCCGCGCGCTCCTGTTCTTTCACCCCGGCGTCCACCGCGCGTTCAGCGCGCTCCGGCTCCAGCGCGAGCTGGCCTGCGACCTCCAGGTCGTCCGCACCGCGCCCTCCGACCGCAGCCGCTACGCGGACACCCTGGTCCGCTTCGGATGGAAGGTCCGCGAAGCCGGCGTGCCCGATTCCTTCGGCCTGCGCTTCACGGGCCGCGCCAGCGTGCTCCAAACCCGGGTTCGGTCCATCCTCGACGGCGAGCCCACGTATTCCCGCGCGTCCCGGCGGCAGCGGATGCTGTTCGGCGCGGCCGGACTTTGGCTCTTTGCCGCGCTCGCGCCCGCGCTGTCCATCGGCACGAGTCTTGTTCGGTCGAGCCTCGCGTCCACGGCCGTGCCGGAGACGCCCGTCTTCCCGCCCGCACCCAGACCCTTGCGCGCACGGGCGGTGACGCACGGACCACGGATGCTTCCGCGCGCCGAGGCTGCGAAACCCGTGACCGAAACCGCCGCCGCGGCTCTGCCGGAGCTCCCTCACACATTGCCGGAGGTCCGCTACCGCGGCTCCTCGAGCGCACTGATGCCTGCACGCCGCGGCAGCTCCCGTGAGGAGGCAGAGCAGGCCGGAGCTCCCGATGACGGCCCGCAGGTAGGTTCAGGATCCGCCCCGCGCGGGCTCAAAAACCCGAGCACCATGACCTCTGTACTGATCGGCGCGGCCGTCGAACTGGGGCGCATCGGGCTGAGCCATACGCACGATAAGGATTAGGACCTACAGCCGCGCCTCTAGTGCTTCCAGCGCTTCCCCCGGCTCAGGGCGGACGCGAAAGTCCGCGAAAGCCCGTGCCCACAGGACGCGGCTGTCCTGGCTGAGCACATAGGTCGCGGGCAGTGGCAGACGGTAGCTCCCCTCGCCGTTCATGAAGGGAATATTGACCAGGATCGACCGATAGTAGCGCTGCATCGGTTCGGGCACCGTGTACACCAGGCCGAACCGCTCCGCCAGGCGCGCCTCGGGGTCGGCCAGGACAGGGAAGGGAAGCCGGTGCTGTTCGGCGGTGAAGGCATTCTGCCGTGCGGTCTGCGGGGCGATGCCGACCAGCAACCCGCCCTTCGCGCGCGCGTCTCCGTAGAGCGCCGCCCAGGCTTCCAGCTCGTTGACGCAGTAGGAGCACCAGCGCCCGCGAAAGAAGTTGACCACCAACGGCCCGAGCGCGAGGAGATCGGCGGAGTGGACGAGCTTGCCATTGCTATCTTCGAGCGCGAACTCCGGAGCCTGCGCGCCGACGGGGAGGATGCGGTCCTCGATGCCGCTCGCGAACAGCTCCGCAACGAAGCGCTCGCCGGCCGCGAGCCGCTCGGGCTGGACCAGGGTGCGGGTGTGTTCGGTGATGCGGTCGAGCAGGTCCTGCAGCATTGTTGTCTCGCCTAGAAGCCGAACCGCCTGCGCGGTTAGCGGCCATTTTGTAACGGGAAAGGCTATCGCCCGCGCATACCGCCCAGCATGCTCATCGCGCGCCGCTGCATCGCGCCGCCGCCCTTGCCCATCCCGCTGAACATCTTTCTCATCTGCGTGTACTGCTTCAAGAGCTGGTTGACCTCCTGAACACTGGTTCCGGAGCCGTCGGCGATGCGCTTGCGCCGCGAGCCGTTGATCGTCTCGTGGTTGTTGCGCTCGCGCTTCGTCATGGAATTGATGATCGCCTCCACCCGCACGAACTGCTTCTCGTCCACCTGGTCGGCCATCTGCTGCATGCCCTGGAAGGGCCCGACCGAGGGCAGCATCTTGATAATGGACTGGAGCGAGCCCAGTTTGCGGATCTGCCGGAGCTGGTCCCGGAAGTCCTCGAGCGAGAATCCCTGGCCGGAGAGAGCCTTTTTCGCGAACTCCTCGCTCTTGCCCTTATCGAGCGTCGCTTCGGCCCTCTCGATCAGGCTCATCATGTCGCCCATGCCCAGCAGGCGGCCCACGATGCGGTCCGGGTGGAACGCTTCGAAGGCGTCCGGCTTCTCGCCCGTGCCGATGAACTTGACCGGCTGCCCGGTGACGTGGCGGATCGAGAGCGCCGCGCCGCCGCGCGCGTCGCCGTCCATCTTCGACAGAATCGTGCCGGTCAGAGCCAGACGGTCGTGAAACGCCCGCGCGGACGCGACCGCGTCCTGCCCGGTCATGGCGTCGGCGACGAAAAGGATCTCCTGCGGGGCGAGCTCGCGCTTGAGCATCGCCATCTCGTCCATCAGCTCGGTATCGATGCCGAGCCGGCCCGCCGTATCGACGATCAGCGTGTCGCAGCCGGTGTTGACGGCCTCGCGCCGGGCTTCCTTGGCCAGCCGCTCGACCAGCGCCGGGCCGGCGGGCTCGCCGCGTTCGTCGCCCTCGTACAGGTTGGCCTTGATAGACTGTGCGACGATCTTGAGCTGCTGCCGGGCCGCAGGCCGGTACACGTCGACTGAAACCAGAAGGGGCCGGTGGCCGCCTTTCTGCAGCCACGCCGCCAGCTTGCCGCTGGTGGTCGTCTTGCCCGAACCCTGGAGGCCCGCCATCAGGATCACCGTCGGCGGCCGCGAGGCGAAGTTGAAGCGCGCCGTGTCCTTGCCGAGCAGCTGGATCAGCTCGTCCCGCACGACCTTGATGACCTGCTCGGTTGGCGAGAGCGCGGTCATCACCTCCTGACCGACGGCCTTGGCACGAATGTGCTCGATCAGCTCGCGGACAACGGCCAAGTTCACGTCGGCTTCGAGCAGCGCCAGGCGGATCTCGCGCAGGGCGTCGTTGATGTTTTCCTCGGTGACGGTGCCCTGTCCGCGCAGGTTCTTGAAGGCGCGCTGGAGCTTGTCCTGCAATGTTTCGAACATGATTGGACCCAGTTTACTAGCAGCGCGGTCGGCGGGGGTGGCGGGCCATAATCGCGTTGCACGCAAAAAGGGTCATCGTGAGCGGAGCAAAGGATCTGCTTTCTGTCCTGGGTCGCGCGAAAGCAGATCCTTCGTCGCCTTGCTCCTCAGGAGGATCCGGATTGGAGATACGGCTCCGCGAGCCGGTGATAGCGCCGCGCGCGGGCGACATCGCGACCGATCTGCGCCTTGAGCGCCTCGGGGGAAGGGAACCGCCGCTCGCCGCGCAGGCGGTGTAGGAACCGGAGTTCCAGAGGGGTTGTCTCGTCCAGCGGCACCGGCTCAAAGTTTAGGATGTGCGACTCGATCGCATAGGAGTCCTCGCCGAAGGTGGGCCGGTTGCCGGCGTTGGTGATGGCCTGGAACCACCGCTCACCCACCCGCAGGCGCGTCACGTACACGCCGTGCGCGGGCTTCAGCTCGGGGTACTCCGCCAGATTGATGGTGGGGACCAGCAGCTTGGTCCCGATACCGCGGCCCCGCGCGGGGGTGGAGTGGATCGCGAAAGGCCTGCCGAGAAGCGCCCGCGCCTGCCCCATCTCGCCGCGCGCCACCAGACCGCGCACGACGCTCGACGAGACGGCGAGCCCGCGCCGGTGCAGGACTCCGTGCGCCGCGACCGAGAAGCCCAGCTCCGCGCCTAGAACCCGCAGCTCCTCAAGGCCTGCCTCGGCCCGGTAGCCGAAGCGGAAGTTGTCGCCCTCGTGGACCTCGATTGCCGCCACGCCGCGATGCAAGACCCCTTCGGCAAAAGCCCGCGCACTATCCCGCGAGAATGCCTCGGTAAACGGCAGCACCAGCGCCGCGTCCACGCCGGTGCCCGCCAGCAGGCGCAGCCGCTCCGGCATTGGGGGCAGCAACAGGGGCGCTTCGGCGGGCCGCTGGACGCGCAAGGGGTGCGGGTCGAAGGTGACCACCACCGCTCTCGCCCCAGCCGCGCGGGCCCGCGCACACACGTCGGCCAGGATGGTCCGGTGCCCGCAGTGCACGCCGTCGAAGTTACCGATGGCGGCCACGGACCGGCCCCAGGCAGGGGAAATCGCATCGAGACCGCGAAAGACCTGCATCGT
>CAXTTW010000111.1:0-7437 GCA_964247255.1 uncultured Acidobacteriaceae bacterium | reverse complement strand
TGCCGCGCCCAAAACCAAGCTGTCCATGGCCGATGCGCGCGGCATCGCCCTGGCCCGGGAGTCCGGCACCGTCAAGTCCAGCGAGCTGGAGCACGAAAAAGGCCGCTGGACTTACTCATTCGACATCGTGAAAGGCGGGGCGACGCGCGAGGTCAACGTCGACGCGAATACCGGCAGCATTGTCGAAGACAAGCAGGAGACCGCCGCCGACGAGGCGAAGGAGGCCGCGGCGGACGCGAAAACGAAGCACTAGAAGCGACCGCGTCCATGGCTTCGCGCTTTCGGCCATCCTCGTGAGCCCGCGTGGAATCCGGAGCATGAAAAAGAGCGGCACTGAGCCGCTCTTTTCCATGCCGGAAATGAGACTACCGTTTCCCGAATGCCACCTCGACCACAGTGTCTTTTGGGAAGGTGACCGGCTTGCCCCGGCGCAGGAATCGAAAGTAGATGCTCTTCGCGAATCCATAGGCCCCGAAGCCAGCCGCCGCATTCGGGCTGGCCGCGACGCCGGAAACGATCCGCCCCACCACACCCAAGCCGTTCGCCCCCACCACTTGCCGCCCGGCACCGCCGTCCGAGTCGTGCCCGCCCGCGGCGAGAGCGGCCAACAGCAGTGGCGCGGCGAACCGGTTTTTCGCAGGCCGCGCCTTGACTTCGCCCTCGTCGTCCACCTCGAGGTTTTCAGCCGATGCGCCCTCCGCGCCGGTGACCGTCCCGCGCAGCTTTTCGGGCTGCTCGTCGGGCCGCTGCACGTCCTTGAACGTGAACCGCAACGCCCCATTGCGGCCCAGGCTTTTTGAAGGCTTCACCCGCAGCACCGTGCCCTGGAGCCGCGCGCCCTCCGGCAGCACCAGCTGCTTGCCGGCGCTCCACACCGGCTCGGTCACCAGTGCCGTCACCGGGGTACCCTGCTTCGTCGAGTCGGAGTCGAGCGCCGTCACCAAGCGCGCCCGCACCGTGGTTTGCGGCGGCAAGCTGCCGGCCATCTCCGAGGCGTCCACCAGGTGCGCGTCCGCCTCCTCCGGCATGCTCAACTTCACGGGCTGCCGCAGGTCCGCGACAAACTCTGTCCCACGCCACACCCTTTGCGGATGGTACGGCAGCTGGCTGTAAGCCAGGCGTTTCACGCGGTCCATCTTGCCCGGAGCCAGCACCTCATCCTGCACGGTTGCCCACTTTTCTCGTACAAGGCCGGATGCAGTCTCACGCAAGCCTTTCTTCTTCGGCCCGGTAAATCGCACGGGCTGTGTGTCCCGCTCCATGCCTTCCGCATCCAGAGCGATGCGGTTCTCGCCGTCCTCCATGCTGGTCCAGCGCAGCACGGGCTTTTTCAACGGCGTCAAATCGCCATCCAGACGCGCGCGCAAACGATCCTCGCCGCCCAGCGGCTCCAGCGATGCCACTTCGCCCCGCACCACGGTCCCCTTGGACCAGGCCATCCGGTCGTACACCCACACCGACTCGGCCAGGATGCCCTCGACCGGCGTGCCTACCTTCATGCTCGCCGTCCGCGTCAGGGTCACGTGCAGGGGAACCCCCGCCTCCACCGTCAGCGGTGCTTGCGCCAAAAGTGGGCCGCAAACCAGAAGCGCGGCCGCCGGAACACCCCATTGCCTCGTCACAGATAGACCTCGAGAACCGGGGCGGCTCGTCCTCACACCCGCGCCTGCGATTCTCCTATGACTCTAGCAGGAGCGTCTTAAGAAGTTAAGCTAACGTGCCGAACGCTTTTTCTTGCCTGAAGCGGCTTTGCCGTCCCCCTTGGCCTCGTGGTAACGCTCCAACAGCTCGCTCCCTTTGTCGGCCAGCTCTTTCGCTTCCACGTCGGTGTGCGGCACCTCCTCGCCCCAGGCGTGGGCCGACAATGCGAGGCGCGTCGGCTCGCCATCGCGCTCCATGGGCCCCTGCGGGTTGGCGAAGTGCCGGCGCAGGAACGAGCCCTTGCGCACCATCTTTTCCGGGGTGTCCGCGGGGCCCTGCACACCGGGCTTCAGGTGCGCGCCTTCCTTCTCGGCGAATAGCTTGCGCCCCGCCGCGGTCAGCCCGCCTTTCGGGTCTTTCGTCGGCTGCTTCTTCGCCGTGCTTTTCTTCGCGGGGGTTTTCTTGGCCGGAGCTTTCTCTTCGATTGCCATGCGCATGTGGATGCGGTTCCACCTTTGCGGGATGGGTTCGAGGGTGCGGCTGATCTCTGACGCGCGCTGCTAGGATAAGTGCATGACGGTCGACGAGCGAATCGAGAAGCTCACTGAGAGGCACGAGGCCCTTGCACAAAGCGTGGAGCTGCTGCACGCCGACATGCGGCACCTGACTCAGACAGTGGACACGCTGGCCGTGAAAGTGGACACGCTTGTTGGCACCGTAGACAAACTAGGTTCCAAAGTGGATACGCTAACCGATAGCACGGGCTTGTTATTCAGGTGCTGAAGCTTCACGAGCAGCGCCTCAGCGGCCCCGAGACGAATCGCTGACCTGAGATTCCGGTCAACCGCCCCCCTCTACCCTGCCCCTATGGACGCTCCTTTTCTCCGCATGCGCCGCCTGCGCCAAACGCCCGCGCTGCGCTCCTTGGTCCGCGAAACCCAGCTCGAGCCCTCACAGCTGATCCTGCCGCTGTTCCTCTGCCCCGGCGAGGAGGTGCGCCGTGAAATCCGCTCCATGCCCGGCGTTTTCAACCTTTCGCTCGACGAGGCGGAGCGCGAAGCCGAGCGGGCGGCTGAGTCCGGTCTGGGCGGCCTGCTGCTCTTCGGCCTGCCGGAGGCCAAGGACGAGGAAGGCTCGGGCGCGTGGGCAGAGGAGGGCATCGTGCAGCAGGGCCTGCGCCGCCTGAAACGCTCTTCCGCCCTGCGCGACCTGGTCCTCATCGCCGATGTGTGCCTGTGCGAGTACACCTCTCACGGGCACTGCGGCGTGCTGCACCCGGTGGACGGCGAGATGCACGTTCACAATGACCGGTCTCTTCTTCCTCTGGCCCGCACCGCTGTTTCGCTCGCCCGCGCCGGGGCCGACGTGGTCGCGCCGTCCGATATGATGGACGGCCGCGTCGCCGCGATCCGCCGCGCGCTGGACGCCGCCTCACTCGAAAACACGCCCATCCTGAGCTATGCGGCCAAGTTCGCCTCGGCGTTTTACGGCCCCTTTCGCGAGGCCGCCGACTCCGCCCCGCAGTTCGGCGACCGGCGCGCATACCAGATGGACGGGGCCAACCTGCGGGAAGCCATGCGCGAGATTGAGGCCGACCTCGGGGAGGGCGCGGACATGATTCTGATGAAGCCCGGAATGCCCTATCTCGACGTGATCCGCGAGGCGCGCACCCGGTTCGACGTCCCGCTCGGCGCGTACCAGGTTTCAGGCGAGTATGCGATGCTCCAGGCCGCTTTCGAGCGCGGCTGGCTCGACCGCGACCGCGCCGTCCTGGAGTCGCTCGTGAGCCTGCGCCGCGCCGGGGCCGGGTTCGTGATCACGTACTTCGCGCAGGAGGCGGCGCGGCTGCTGGGGTGAACTCCCGCCTGTGGGCCGCGCTCATAAAACACCGGCTTCAGCAGCGAGCGTCGGCTTCATTCACGACTTCACCCATGGCCGGGCCCGTTGCGAGCGCGAGCAGCTGCGGATCGCCCGGGTACCGGAGAAGCGCCTCAGCCGCGATCGCCGAGGCCTGCTGCCCGGACCCGCTGTGGAGGTACACCGAACCCGCCACCAGTGCCCCGAAGCGATTGAGCGGACCCAGCCGCATACGCCGCGCGATCGCCTCCCTGGCCGCCGCCGGCTGCCCGGCAAGCAGCGCCGCCATCGCGAGCATGTCCAGGATTTCAGCCGAGCCGGAGGCGAGCGCCGCTGCGGCCTGCAGCTTCGCCATTCCTTCGGCGGCCGCGCCCAGCTGGACTTCTGAAGAGCCGAGCTTGGCCAGGCACAAGGGCGACACTTCGCCGAGCTGGCGCGCCTGTCTGTACCGTTCGCGCGCGGCCCGGGGATCGCCCACGGCAAAGGCCAGATCGCCGAGGCTCGCATGGACCAGGGGATTGCGCGGCTGCAGTTCCAGGGCGCGCCCGAGACTGCGCCCGGCTTGCTCATAGCTTTCAAGCCGCAAGAGGCAGATGCCCGCATACAGCCATGCATCGGCCAGAGCGGGCGCGAGCGAACCCGCCCGGAGCAGAAACGGCAGCGCCGCGCGAGGGTCCTTCTCGCAGTCCAGGGCGTGCATGCCCATTTCAAGCTGTGCCCAACCGTTTTCAGGCTCCGCCGCTGCCTTCTGCCGGCTCAGGCTTCCGTAGAAGGCGGTCTTCCCTGCCCGCTCCTCGGACGAGTCCTCGACGTACCCGAAGTGGTGAATGACGAGTGACGCGTGGGCCAGTTTGCGCCCGAGCGCGACCAGCCGGTCGAGCACGTTTTCGTGCACGCGATGTTCGAAATAAATCGCTGGGTCGCGCCGAAATAGACGGGTGTTCCGCGTCTGGAGGTAAGCCGGGTAAGAGGCGGCCCGCTCCAGCAAGGAGTCGTTCCGCTGCGCGGTCCCACCGTTCGCGCGGTAGTCGAGCGCGTCCACATAGCTCCGGATCGAGGACTGGAAAGCATCGGCGGCACCGCTCGCCACCAGGGCGGGCAAGGTCTGGACCGCCGAGCCGTCCAGCTGCTCGTCCGCATCCAGTACCAGCACCCAGTCGCACTGCGCCCGCGCGAGTACTTGATTGCGCGCGGCCGCGTAGTCCTCCGTCCAGGGTACGTCGAAGATCTCCGCCCCGAACTCGCGCGCGATCGCCATTCCGTTGTCCGTGGAACCCGTATCGCCGATCACGATGCGGTCGGCGATACCCCGCACGCTCGCAAGGCAAGCCGGAAGGCCCCGGGCACCGTTCTTCACGATCATCGAAAGCTCTATCGTCGGCTGCATTGCTGGGCCAAGCATACGGGGCTCTCGCGCACGCGAAAAGAGTACCGAGGTCACGCGCATCCCACTCTCCAATCTGCGGAGGACTCCCCCTATGCGCCTTGTACTCGCCCTGCTTGCAGCCTCGCTCCCGGCTTACGCCCAGACGTACATGCCGCCGACCCGCTCCGTGCCCACCGGCCTTGCTCCGGGCATGCATGCCAAGCTGCTCAAGTCCACGCCGGACGAGCAGGTGTACGCGCTGATCTTCGCGCACGGCGACGAGGCGCTCAGTGGAATCACCGACTTCGCGGTTGCGCACCACATCGCGGACGCGCACTTTACCGCGATCGGCGCGGCTTCCTCCGCGCTGCTGGCCTGGTTCGACCTGGGCAGGAAGCAGTACCGCGCGATCCCCGTTACCGGCCAAACCGAGGTGCTGTCCATGGTCGGGGATATCGCCGAGCACGACGCCCGGCCCATTGTCCATACCCACGCCGTGCTCGGCTACCCGGATGGGACCACGGTGGGCGGACACGTCTTCGAGCTGCGCGTGGACCCGACTTTGGAAATCTTCCTGACCGTCGACACCAAGCCGCTGGCGAAGAAGCCGGACGCGCGCACGGGGCTGCTGCTGATCGATCCGTCCGAGTAGAAGCGGTCTCGTCTACCCACAAGGCTGACCAGGCCTTGAGGGCGTTCAGCCGGAGAACGAAGCTCGCGAAGCGGCCTTCAACGATGAGATCGCTTCCCCGAGGGCGTGTAGCCTGTGGGTATGGGTCTAAAATTGCTCGCTTGCGCGCTCGTCGCTGCTTCGGCCGCGTACGCCGCTCCTCCAACCGCTGCTACCCCGACCGTAGTCTGCTTCGGCGATTCACTTACCGCGGGCACCGGCGCGGCGGCGGGCGAAAGCTACCCCGACTTCCTCCGCAAGGACCTCCTCGCCGCCGGCTACCAAGCCGCCGTGGTGAACCAGGGCGTGGGGGGTATTGTGACCGGCGATGCCCTGCCGCGCGTGCCGGAGGTCTTGGCCGGGCACCCGGACGTGGTTGTGCTGGAGCTGGGCGCGAACGACGCGATCTACGGCAAGCCGACAGCGGAAACGGAGCGCAACCTGCGCCTTATCATCGAGCAACTGCAGGCCGCGCACGCCAAGGTCGTGTTGGCTGGGCTGGACATGCGGCCGCTGCTGCCGATGCTGCCGCCCACCATGCACAGCCCTTCGTTCGCGGGGCTGTTTCCGCTGCATAGCCGGCTCGCGTCCACTTATAAGATTCCTGACATCCCGTTCTTTCTGGAGGGGGTGTACGGTGTACCGGGCTTGATGAGCTCGGACTACATCCACCCCAACGGGCAAGGGTACGAGAAAGTGGCGCAGACGGTGCTGCCGTATGTGGAAGCCGCGCTCCGTAAGCCGGGAAGCTAACGCCTCAGTGGGTTTATGTAGATCGATCCGGGTCATCGTGAGTGGAGCGGCAGCGCTTGCGCCAACGGACCTAACTTAGCCCGGCGGAGTAACTTAAGCAGCCGTTCCTGAAGGTACAGGGAATGAAGCTGCCCTGAGCCTGGCTCTTCCGGCGCGAAAAGCTCTGCGCTCCGCCGCGTCGGAAATGCTCTGAAGTAGGTCCTCTCTTCTCTGCGCTCGTCAGGATGACCCCACACCTGAGACTCGCTTGCATGCGAGAAATACCGCGCACACCCCCCTCAGGAGAGGCCATCGGACGGCGCGGGCAGGGCGAGCGGGGAAAGGTCCTCGACCTCGGCAGCGCGCTGCACCTTCTTCGCCGCTTTCTTAGGGGCGGCTTTTTTCGGCGCGGCCTTCTTCGCAGGGGCTTTCTTGGCGGCCTTTTTGGGGGCGGCTTTCTTCGCGGCTGCCTTCTTCGGGGCCTTGCTCGCGGGCTCGTCCTCGACCGCGTCGGCGAGGATCACGATCTCCGTCGAGGGCTCGGCCTGTTCCTGCTTCGACGGTGCCTTCTTCCTTGCCGCGGCGGTTTTGCGGTTCAGCTGCGAGGCGAGCTCGTGCGCGTCCACGCTGCGGGCCGACTTGCGTAAGCGTTCGATGTCATAGAACTCCCGCGTCTGCTCGGTGAAGATGTGGACTACGAAATCCGTATAGTCGAGCAGGATCCACTCGCCCGTGCGCCGGCCTTCGACCGACCGCGCATACTGGCCGAACTCGCGTTTCATGCGCATCTCGATCTCATCCGCGATCGCACCGGTTTGCCGGGTGTTGGTGGCGGAGGCGATCAGGAAAAAGTCGGTGAAGCCGGAGTCGAGCGGGTCCAGCTCTAGGATGCGGATCTCGGTTCCCTTTTTGTCCTCGCACACCTCGGCGGCGGCGAGCACCATTGCGCGTGTTTCTTCGGTTACGGGCACACTTTACCCTAGCACGGAGGGTTGACGAGTTTGGTACAAGCCATGCGCCCGGATGTAGGCCGCGACGAACGGCGGCAGCGCGGGAGCCGGAGAGCCCTCCGCAACCGCGGCGCGAATCTCCGTCGCGCTCGATGGGTCGTCGAGATCGGGCAGCACGGACAAATGCATGCCGCCCGGCTCGATCGTAAACTGGAAAACCG
>CAXTTW010000110.1:6185-7491 GCA_964247255.1 uncultured Acidobacteriaceae bacterium | reverse complement strand
ACCTCCAGCCGCTCGCGGACGTTGCGCATCCCGATGCCGTTGCCATCCTGCCGCAGCACGCCGGTGCGCAGGGCGCGCTCGGGGGCGATACCGACCCCGTCGTCCTCGACCTCGATGACCAGCTTGCCCCGCTCGATCCTCGAGCGCAGCGTAATCGTCCCGCCGGAGATGCGCGGCTCTAACCCATGCTTGATCGAGTTCTCGACCAGCGGCTGCAGCAGCATCGACGGCACCGGCAGCTCCAGCGTGCCGGGGTCGATCTCCTTGACCACCCGCAGCTTGTCCGCGCCGAAGCGCACCACTTCGATGCCCAGGTAGTCGTCGGTAAAGGCGAGCTCGTCGCGAAAAGGCACATACGAATCGTGGTCCTTGAGCAGGCCGCGCAGGATGGAGGCGAGCTTGACGATGAGCTCGCGAGCCTGCTCCGGGCGCACGCGGATCAGCGTGACGATGGAGTTGAGCGTGTTGAACAGGAAGTGCGGGTTGATCTGGCGTTGTAAGGCGTCGAAGCGCGCCTCGAGTACCAGGCGCTTCTGCTCCTCGAACTTGAGCTCGATGCGGATCGCGTTCCAGATTTTGAGCGGGATGCCGACCACCATGGCCGCGCCCGCCCAGATGCACACCTTCAGCGACCACTCGGGGCTGCGCAGCGCGAATAGCTGCCGGGGGGCCTCCCGCGCGAGCCATTCTCGGGCGATCTCGAGCCCGACGATCAGCGCCAGCAAAAGGATTTGCCGGTCGAACCGGGGCTGGCGTACGGTGCGCCGCACCCAGCGGTAGATGTTGAGATCGACGAACGGGGAAAACGACCAGACCTCCTCTGCCTCGATGAGGCGTGCGAAGGAGCCCGCGATGAAGCCAACGAGCAGGAAGAATGGCAGCGTCAGCAGCTCGTGGTGCAGCACGGCCGGGATCGCGAGCAGCACGGCACCCAGCATCGCCGAAAATGGCCCGACCAGGATGCCGAGAATGATGGTCGTCTCAAACGCGATGTCGGCCGCGTAGAAGTTGGGGACGATGGTGCGGACCAGTACGCCGAGCGCCAGCGGAAAGCACAGGATGAGGGTGAGTTGGACCTTTTGCCGGCCGCGCCGCTGCTCGGCGAACAGCACGCGCTGGAACTCCCGCGAGCGGCCAAGCGCCGAGGAAACCGCGGCGGCGACGCCGAGCTGGATCAGGAGCGTGATGAGAATCAGCTTGGGCGGGAGCACGCTTCCACTCTACGCCCGGCTCGTATAATCAAGAACATGCCGCTCGCGCGCGTGACCAGGGTCGCCGACACCGCTTTGCCGACCCGCTGGGGGAA
>CAXTTW010000110.1:0-6085 GCA_964247255.1 uncultured Acidobacteriaceae bacterium | reverse complement strand
CGCGACACGGTCGAGGCCAACGTGGAGCTCGGCTTCCTGCCCGACTGCCGGGAGTTTTCACTCCAGGCCGGGATGCTGGCGCAGATGGGCGTGGGTGCCGTGCGCCTGCTGACCAACAATCCAGAGAAGGTGGCGGCCCTGGAGCGGGCCGGGATTGAAGTCGTCGAGCGGGTGCCGGCGGTGGTGCCGGTGCTTGAAAGTTTCGAGCACTATCTCGATGTGAAGCGGGAGAAGATGGGGCACCTGTTCGAGGCGGAGCCGGCCTAACTCACTCCGGCTCTCACTGCTTGAACGCGGACCCCGAAAGCTGCCCCGTCGCGCCGCTTCCACTTACCGTGAAGACAAAAGCCGAGCCGGACTGAGCTACGGTCATGCTGATGGGAAACGAATTCGTGGCGCACGACGGGTCCGCGGCGGTCAGGTTCAGCGTCGCCGTACCGCTCCCGGAGCTCTGGACCGAGTAAGTTCCCTTGGTCGTGTACTGACAGGTTTGCCCCCCGCCTACCTGGGCGTTCAAGGTTCCGCTCGAGACGTTGCCGCTCCCGTCGAACTGCACCGTCCCCGCCGCGGCGCTCGCATTGCCACTGCCGCCGAGGTTGTAGCCGAAGTAGGTGAAGGCATAGGTGCCGTTCAGGACCGAGTTCGAGTAAGCCTGCTGTGCCTGGACGACCTGCGCGTCGCGCGAGGAGTTCGAACAGCCGGCAAGAACAGGCAAGGCAAACAAAGTAAGCAGCGAGAGAGCGGCGGAAGGCTTCTTCATGGACCCGTTATAGCGAGGCATGCAAAACAGGATCAACCGGAAACGACCTACCCGGCAAACCGAAGTAACCGTCGCGGGAAAGCTCGTCAGTACTTGACGATCTGCGCGAAGGATTGGGGATCGAGACTGGCACCGCCGACCAGAGCTCCGTCGATTTCGGGCTTCGCCATCAGACCGGCCGCGGTCTCGGGCTTGACGCTCCCGCCGTACAGGATGCGCATCCCATCTGCGACCGAGGCCCCCAGACGCTCTCCGACTGCCCCGCGAATAAACGCGTGCGTCTCGTTCGCGACCTCGGGCGTGGCGGACTGGCCCGACCCGATCGCCCAGATCGGCTCATAGGCGATCACGATCGGCCCGGCGGTCTCAGGCCGGACGCCTTCGAGCCCGATCTTGAGCTGCCGCAGCAAAACGTCATTGGTGCGGCCCTCCTCGCGCTCCTCCTGCACCTCGCCGATGCACACGATCGGCGTCATCCCCTGTGCCAGCGCGGCACGCAGCTTCCTGTTCACGTCCCAATCGGTTTCGTGGTTGTAGTGGCGGCGCTCAGAATGACCGAGGATGACGTGCGAGACGCCGATGGACTGGAGCATGGGGGCGGAGATCTCACCGGTAAACGCGCCCTCCCGTTCCGGATGCATGTCCTGGGCCCCGATAGCAACCGGCGAGCCCTCGACCCGCTGCGCCAGGTCGCGCAGGCACAGCGCGGTGGGGCAGATGACGATTTCGTCGCGGGTATGTCCGGCCACCATGGGGAGGAACTGGTCCGCAAACGCGCAGGCCTGCGCCGGCGTCTTATACATCTTCCAGTTGGCCGCGATGAACGGTTTGCGCGCGATCGTGTCTTCTCCCTGTCCCGGTCCTATTTTCACCGATTTACGAGCGCCTGCGGGCTGTAAAAGAGGCCGGGTTCACACTTCGGTAAGGGCTTCGACGCCGGGCAGCGCTTTGCCTTCCAGAAACTCCAGCGATGCGCCGCCGCCGGTGGAGATGTGGCTGATCCCCTCGGCGATGCCGGCCTGCCGGAGCGCGGCGACCGAGTCGCCCCCGCCGACCACGGTGGTGGCCGCGGAGTTGGCAGCGACGGCTTCGGCGACCGCGGTGGTTCCCGCGGCGAAAGCGGGCAGCTCGAAAACGCCCATGGGCCCGTTCCAGACGATCGTCGACGCGCCGGCGATCTTCGCGGCAAACCGTTCGATGGTGCGCGGGCCGATATCGAGCGCCATCCACTCCGCGGGGAAGTCCCCCTCGCCGTCGAAGACCCGCGTCGCGGCGTCGGGCGCGAACTTGTCGGCCAGCACGTGGTCCGACGGCAGCAGGATACGGCCGCCGGCGCGGGCCAGCAGGTTCTTCGCGAGCTCGATCTTGTCCGCCTCGACCAGCGACTTTCCCGTTCCCTGCCCCTTGGCGCGGAGGAACGTATAGGCCATGCCGCCGCCGATCAGCAGGGCGTCGACTCTGCCGAGCAGATTCTCGATGACGCCGATCTTGTCCGACACCTTGGCCCCGCCCAGGATGGCCACGAATGGCTTGAGCGCGTCCGCCCCGAGCGCCGACCCGAGATACCGCAGCTCCCGCTCCATCAGCAGCCCGGCCGCGGCCTGCGCGACGTGGTGTGTGATGCCTTCAGTCGAGGCATGCGCGCGGTGGGCGCTGCCGAACGCGTCGTTGACGTAGACCTCGCACAGGGCCGCCAGGCGCTTCGCGAACCCGGGGTCGTTCGCCTCCTCCTCGGGATGGAAGCGCAGGTTTTCAAGCAGCAGCACCTGCCCGGACTCGAGCTGGCGCGCAAGCTCCTCGGCCACCTCGCCGACGCAGTCCGGCGCGAACGCGACGTTGATGCTTTCGCCCATCCGCTTGTCGAGCAGAATGCGCAAACGGTCGACCACGGGCCGCAGGCTGTACTTGGGGTTGGGCTTGCCCTTGGGCCGGCCCAGATGGGAGGCCAGGATGAGCTTGGCCTTTTTCCGTAGAGCGTACTCGATGGTCGGCAGCGTTTCCCGGATGCGCGTATCGTCGGTGATTTCCTGGCCGTCCTCGGACAGGGGGACGTTGAAGTCGACGCGCACGAGCACGCGCTTATTGTGGAGGTCGAGGTCGCGAATAGACAGCTTGGGCATGGTCTTGGTCGGCTCCGAAGTTACAGCCCCTTGGATGCGACGAACCGCACCAAATCCCGCACCCGGCAGGAGTAACCCCACTCGTTGTCATACCAGCTCAACACCTTGACCGTTTGCCCGACGACCTTGGTCAGCTCGGCATCGACGATGGACGAGCGCGAGTCGCCCCGGAAGTCCACCGATACCAGCGGCTCGGTCGTATAGCCCAGGATGCCCTTCAGTGGCCCCTCGGCCGCAGACTGCAGCGCCTCGTTCACTGCTGCTACAGACACCGGCTTCTCCGCCTGGAACGTCAGGTCCACGATCGAGACATTGGGCGTCGGCACGCGCATGGCAAATCCGTCGAGCCTGCCCGCCATCTCCGGAATGACCAGCTTGAGCGCCTTGGCCGCGCCGGTCGAGCTTGGGATCATGCTCAGCCCGGCGGCGCGGGCCCGGCGCAGGTCCTTGTGCGGGAAGTCCAGGATGACCTGGTCGTTGGTGTAGCTGTGAATCGTCGTCATGATGCCTGAAACGATGCCGAAAGCTTCATGCATCACTTTCACGACCGGGGCCAACCCGTTCGTGGTGCAGGAGGCGTTCGAGATGACATGGTGCGCGGCGGGATCGTACTTATCCCCGTTCACGCCGAGCACGATGGTGACGTCCTCGTTAGTCGCCGGGGCGGAGATGATGACCTTCTTGACGGTGCCTTGCAGGTGGGCGCGTGCTTTCGTCGCATCGGTAAAGTGCCCTGTCGACTCGATGACGACCTCGGCGCCGGTCGAGCTCCAGTCCAGCTTCGCGGGGTCGCGCTCGGCGAAAACCTGCATGCGCTTGCCGTCGATGGTGATGGCGTTATCAGACGACTCGATCGAGTGCGACAGGTTGCCCAGGATCGAGTCGTACTTGAGCAGGTGCGCCAGGGTGGCCGGGCTGGTGAGGTCGTTGACCGCCACGAACTCGATCTCCGAATTGCCCAGCGCGGTACGAAGAACATTGCGCCCGATGCGCCCGAAACCGTTGATGCCGACCTTGACTGCCATGCGCTCCCTTGTGCTCCTGCCCCGGTATGCAAGTTGCTGTGCCAGGACGATGCTAGCATCGGTTGCAGGCGCGAGGCGAGGCTCGCCACGTTCCATGAGCGAGGCTTCCTCGGACCGCCGAAAACACGAGTGGGCAGGCGTACAGAAACGATGAGACGACGCGGCGGGAGCAAACGGGCACCGATCACGACAGAGCAGACGGGCAAGGTAGGCCAGGAGCTGCCGCAGGGGCAGCAGGCACCGCTCAGGCCCTCCTACCCTGAAAACGCGTATGCGGAGAGCGCGCCGGTGGAAGCTGAGCCGGAAGGAGAGTTCGCCCAGCCGTCAGCGCGGGGGGAGGTGCCGCCGACGGGCCGCCTGGTTATGGAAACCCAGCCGGACTCCACCTCCACGCCGCCCCCAGCCGCGCAGGGTGCCGCGCCGCGCGCTCCCCGCGGGTTCGTGGTGCTGACCATCGGCTTGCCGGGCTCGGGCAAGACCACCTGGTTCAAGCGCCGCGCGGTGCAGCCGCTCTCCTCCGACATGCTCCGCACGATCCTGTTCGACGACATCACGGAGCAGCGCTACCAGGGGCTGGTGTTCTCGACGCTGCGGTCGTTG
The DNA here is from genome assembly GCA_964247255.1 of uncultured Acidobacteriaceae bacterium. Taxonomy (GTDB): domain Bacteria; phylum Acidobacteriota; class Terriglobia; order Terriglobales; family Acidobacteriaceae; genus EB88. The sequence continues at coordinate 1,580 of CAXTTW010000110.1, read as the reverse complement.
CTGCGGGCGCGGCTGATCGCGAAGATGCCCTGGAACTACGTGGACGCGACCAACCTTTCACCGCATGAGCGGCGCCAGTGGATCAAGATGGCCAAGAGCTTCGGCTACGACGTCCATGCGGTGTTCTTCGACGTGCCCTTCGAGGTGTGCATGGAGCGCAATCGCCGGCGCGAGCGGGTGGTCTCCGAGGATGTGATGGCCAAGCTGGCCGAGCGTTTGCGTCCGCCCAGCTTCAAGGAAGGCTTCTCCAAGATCACGGTGGTGCGGGTGAAAGGTTCGGCCTCCTCGGCGGGGACGACCCCGGCCAGCGCGTACTCCGCCGAGCCGGATACAGAAGCGGGCGCGAGCGACGAGGAATAGCGCTTGCCCGTCCCGGCCATCGAGTTCGCGGGCGTTTCGCTGCGGCTCGCGGACGGGCGCTTTCTGCTTGCGGATATCGATCTCGCGCTCAGAGAGGGAACGGTCACGGCGATGCTGGGCCGGTCGGGCTCCGGCAAGACGACGCTGCTTCGGATGGTCAACCGGCTCAATGTGCCGTCCTCCGGCATGGTCCGCGTCTTCGGCCGCGATGTCGCGGGCGAGGACGTCATCCGGCTGCGGCGCGGCATCGGCTACGTCATTCAAGAGACCGGGCTGTTTCCGCACATGCCGGTCGCGCGCAACGTATCCATCGTTCCGGAGCTGGCTGGGGCCGCGCGCGACGGATTCGGCCGACTCTTGCGGTCCGTCGGGCTCGACCCTTCTTCGTTCGCAGACAGGTATCCACACCAGCTTTCCGGCGGCCAGCGTCAGCGCGTCGGCCTGGCCCGGGCTCTCGCGGGCGCGCCGCCCATCCTGCTCATGGACGAGCCCTTCGGCGCGCTCGACCCGCTTACCCGGGCCGAAATGCAAGACATGCTGCGCGGCCTCCTGAGGCGTCTGCGGGACGAGGGCAAGGCCAAGACGGTCCTGCTGGTCACCCATGACCTCGACGAGGCCATGGTCCTGGCTGACCGGATCATCTTGGTCGAGCAAGGCCGTCTCGTCGCGGACTTGCCGCCGGCGGAGTTTCTCGCTTCGCAGAAGCCCGAGGTCAGGGCGTACGTGCGGGCGTTCCATCGCGGCGAGCGGGAGGCGGCCCGGTGAACTTCCTCCGGCAGCACTCCACTGAGATCGCCACCCTTACCCTCGAACACCTGTGGCTCACCGGGGCGGCGCTCCTGTTCGCGGCCGGCATCGGCGTCCCGCTCGGCATCCTGCTGACCCGTTACGATAAGCTCGCCAGGCCCGCGCTGACCGTCGCGAACGTCATCCAGACCATTCCGTCCCTTGCCCTGTTCGGCTTCCTGCTGCCCCTGCCCTGGCTGGGCGAGCGGGCCTCCCGCATCGCCATCGTCGCGCTCGCCGGGTATGCCCTCCTGCCCATCCTGCGCAACACCTACGTGGGCATCCGGGGAGTGGAGCCGTCGGTGGTCGACGTCGCCCACGCGCTCGGCATGACCGGTTGGCAGCGGCTCACCAAGGTCGAGCTGCCGCTGGCCGCCTCCGTTATCCTAGCCGGGCTGCGGACCGCGACCGTCACCGCCGTGGGCATCGCGACC
>CAXTTW010000109.1:3019-7494 GCA_964247255.1 uncultured Acidobacteriaceae bacterium | reverse complement strand
GGCCGTCCTCTTTGACCGCGCCCTCGACCTGGTAGGAGGCCGTGGCGGAGCCCCACAGGAAACCCTCAGGGAAGGTTCTGCCGCTTGCCGTGGGCGCGGGGGGTTGCGCTTGTGAAACGGGCAGGGCGGTAGCGGCGGCGGTGGCTGGAAGCAGGCGGGCGAAGGTGCGGCGGGAGATGGATGGGGGCATGGGCTCGCTTTCGTTCGTTGCGGACGGTCGGATTGTAGCGGGTAGGGAGGACGGGTAGGAAGCGGCTGCCGCTTTGCGCGATCGTGCCGCCGGCCTCTACCGTGGTCAGTAGCTGTAAACGCGCGCCTCCCAGGGCTGTAGGTGCAGGGTGGAGCGGAGCAGCTCGGTCGTCGGCAGGTTGGATAGTTTTAGGGCCGAGGGTTTGATCTCGGAAGGAAGAGTGTAGGTCACGGGCTTGCGGCTGAAGTTCAGGACGACTAAGTAGTGCTCGTCGCCGAGAGTGCGGGTGTAGGCATAAACCGAAGGATGCATCGGCGATAAGTCGGTGTAGTCTCCGTACGTGAACGCCCGGGTGGAGTGGTGCAGCGCGATCGTCTGCCGCGTGTAGTTCAGGATCGAGTTCGGATCCGACTCTTCCAGCGCGGCATTGATGGTTTTGTAGTTCGGGTTCAGGGCCAGCCAGGGCTTCGCGCCCGCCGAAGTAAAGCCCGCACCGGGTTCGGCCGTCCACTGCATCGGCGTGCGGGAGTTATCGCGGGAAGCCTTGGCCAGGTTGGCGAGGAACTGCTGCTGCGGTACTTTGCCGGTCAGCACTTGCGCCCGGTAAGCATTTTTCGCTGAGATATCGTTGTACTGCGAGATCCCGGTGAAAGGGTAATTGGTCATCCCCAGCTCGTCGCCCTGATACAGGAACGGCGTGCCGCGCAGGGTCAGGATCATGGTCTCGAGCAGCTTGGCGGACCGGGACCGGAACTCCGGGGTGGAATCGTCGCCGAAGGTCGAGACAAGGCGCGCGTTGTCGTGGTTGGACAGAAACACCGTATCCCAGGAGTGCTTGTCGAGCGTCACCGCGTGCCGGTCGTAAACTGCCTTGAGCTCCGGCAGCGTGTGCTCCTTGTGAGTTCGATCGTTGCCGGCGAGCGAGACCGCGTCGAAGTTGAAGATCATGTTCAGTTCGTGGCGGCGGTCGTCCACGATGGTCGGCGTTTGGGCGAGCGAGATGCCTGCGGCCTCGCCGACGCTCATGTCGTCATACCTGGCCAGCACCTCCCGGTTCATCTCCTGCAGGTACTCGTCCCGGTGCGGCCCGGCGGCATAGGCATCGGGGAAGCGCTTGAGCTGCTCGGGGGTAAGGTCCGGCAGGCCGGGCTGCTTTGAAACGAGGGTGATGACGTCCATGCGGAAGCCGTCCACGCCTTTGTCGAGCCAGAACCGCATGAGCGAGTACACCTCGCGGCGGACCTTCGGGTTGTCCCAGTTCAGGTCAGGCTGCTTGACGGCGAAGTAGTGGAGATACCACTGGTTGGTCTGCGGATCGCGTGTCCAGGCCGGTTCAGAAAAGAAAGACGGATAGTTGTTCGGGGGCTGGCTGTTGTTGTTTTTGCCGTCGCGCCAAAAGTAGAAGTCCCGGTACGGGTTGTCGCGCGAGGACCGGGACATCTGAAACCAGCGGTGCTCGTCGGAGGTGTGGTTCACGACCAGGTCGACGATCAGGCGCATATGCCGCTGCTTGATGCCCTTGAGCAGCCGGTCGAAGGCGGCCATGTCGCCGAACTCGGTCATGACCTTGCGGTAGTCGCGGATGTCATAGCCGTTGTCGGCGTTGGGCGAGTCGTAGTGCGGCGAAAGCCAGACGACGTTGACCCCGAGCTGCTGGAGGTAATCGAGGCGGGAGGTGATGCCGTTCAGGTCGCCGATGCCATCGCCGTCGGAGTCTTGGAAGGAGCGCGGGTAGACCTGGTAGACGACGGCTTCCTTCCACCATTTGGGCTGATAGCCGTTGATCTCGGTTTGCGCATGCGCGGGGAGGGCGGCGAGCAAAAAGGCGGCGAGGGCGAGCAAGGGCTTGCGCATGTTGGGGGCAAGCGTAGCAGATGCAACGTTCCCACTGCTATGCGAAGCTCAGCGTACCGCCGGGCGCAGCATGGGCAGCCAGCGCCCGGCAGTGGTTTGAAGCCGGGTGCGCTCGCCCGTGCTCAACGAACGCCAGAGCAGGGCGAAGACGGCCAGGGCGGACGCGATCGCGATGGCGGGCGCGGCCTTTGAGTCCTGAGCGAAAGCGGTGGCGAGCAGCGCGGACACGATGCCGCAGAGCACGGGCAGGAGGCCGCGCACCGTGGGGCGAAGCGGCAGGTAAAGCCGCTGGGCGACCCACATGCGGATCGCAAGGTCGAGCCCGCACCGGAGCGCCCAGGCCATGGCCGCGCCCTCGATGCCGGTGGACCGGACCAGAATGGCGAGTACGGGGATGTACAGGGCCAGCTCGGCGAAGGAGAACTTCGCGTTGACGCTTGCCTTGCCGATGCCGTCCAGCAGGCCGGCGACTACGGTGTCGATGCTGGTGAGCAATACGCCGACGCCGAGCCATCGCAACACTACCGTGGCGTGGGCGGCAAAGTCGGCACCGAGCCACAGATGGAGAATCCAGTGTGAGAGCGCGACACAGGCCAGTGAGGCGGGGAACAGGACGCCAGCGACGGTAAGCAGCGAGCGGCGGAACAGGGCCTGGGTATTGTCCGGGTCGGACCGGTAGCTGGCCGCGATCGCTGGGTAAGCCGTATTCATGATGGCGATCGGAATAATCGAGAAGCGCAGGACCAAGTCGAGCGGAGTGGAGTAATAGCCTGTGGCCGCGGCCGTGAGCACCGATGCGATGATGAAGCGGTCGACGTAGGTGAGGATGGGCCAGGCCATGGTGGAGGCGGTCATCCAGCCACCCATGCGCATCACCGGGCCGAGCATCCGGATGTGGACGCGGGCATGCGTAAGTTCGGGCAGGGCGTTGGTGCAGATCCGCCAATAGGCGAGCGAGGTTACCACTCGGCACAGGACCAGCACGGCCAGCACGGCTACCAACGAATCGATGAAGTGGAGCATGACGAGCGGGCCGATGTAGTACATCGCCATGACCGGGATGTTGACCAGGTTGGCCGAACGGAAGCGCTGGAATGCGGAGAGAACGCCCCACAACGCCGAGCAGAGCAAGACCACCGGAGCCGACACACATAGGACATACACCGCGTGCAGCACTTCGTTGTGCAAAGCAGCGGGAATGTGGAGGCCGTGGTCGACCCAGAAGCGGGCGACCGATGCCATGAGCAGGCCGCCGACGGTGCCGAGGACGGTAAGCGCCGCGATGCCGGACTTCGCCAGCGAGGCGGCTTCCTCGCGCTTGCTATCGACCAGCAGTTCGGAAATGGTGCGGGTCAGGGAGCGGCCGATGCCGAAGTCGAAGATGGAAAAAATCCCGACCAGCGAGAGCGCGATGGTGAACACGCCCCAGCGGCTGGGCCCAAGCGAATGAACCAGCAGGGGCGTGACCAGGACCGCAATGACGAGCGGGCCGAGCCGGCCGATGAGGTTCCACATGGCACTGGCCGCGACGGTGCGGCTGCTTGACAGCGAGCGGACGGCGTCCGGCGTGCCCTCGGGCGGCTTTTTCGCTTCGTCGATCTCTGTTTCCACCTTCATCCCCGAGGAGGCCGGGTTCGATCCCCCGCCTGCAACCAGTGTCCGACAGAATTGTGCGTCCGTGTACCTTTTCACTCCGCCGAACCGCACGAAAGTACCAAAATGGGTCTCCTTCCCAGAATGGAACGGGCGCATCTGAGCCCGGTATGACTCCCCGCGCCGCCCTCGCCCTTGCCGCCTGCCTTGCCGCCGCCTCTGTCCTGCCCGCGCAGCAGACCAACGCCGACCGACCCTTCGGGCAGCTCGAAACCGTCGCGACCTTCGATGGGCCGATGCCGACCGGCGTCACGGTCTCGCGGACGCACAGGATTTTCGTGAACTTCCCGCGCTGGGGCGACGATGTGCCGTTTACCGTCGCGGAGGTGGTAAACGGGAAAGCGGTGGCCTACCCGAACACCGAGGTAAACGCCTGGCCCGGCGCCAAACTGCCGAATCCCAATGCTTTTAAGGACGAGGCGGCGAACCAGACCCACTTCGTCAGCGTGCAATCGGTCGTCGTGGACCCGGCGGACCGCCTTTGGGTTCTGGACACGGGCGCGCCCAAGCTTAAGGACGTCGTTCCGGGCGGGGCCAAGCTGGTGTGCGTGGACCTGAAGACGAACCGGGTGGTCAAAATAATCCTGCTGCCGCCCGAGGCAGCCGGGGTCAACAGCTACATGAACGATGTACGGTTCGACCTGCGCAACGGCGACACGGGCCCTCAGGACCCGCAAACGATGGTCGGCAGCAAGCCCGCGGCGAACCCCAACGCGCCGCCGCCCGACCCCGCGCACCCGGACGCGGAACGGACGCCCGGCAACGGGGAGGCGTCGGA
>CAXTTW010000109.1:0-3009 GCA_964247255.1 uncultured Acidobacteriaceae bacterium | reverse complement strand
GCCTACATCACCGATTCCTCGAGCCCCGGGCCGAACGCGATCCTGGTTGTCGACCTGGCGACCGGCAAGGCGCGGCGGCGGCTTAACCAGCACTACAGCACACTGTCGGAGCCCGGCTTCCTGATGTTTGCCGAAGGCAAGCCGGTGTACAAGACCGAGCCGGGCAAGCCGCCCGAGCCGAACGTCTTTGCCGTGGACGGCATCGCGATCTCCGCCGACGGCAGCGAGCTGTACTACTGCCCCATCAACGGGACCAAGCTATACGCGGTTTCGACGGCGGCGCTGCGAGATAAGTCGAAGTCCGAAGCGCAGGTGGAAAGCACCGTGCGCATCGCAACGGGCAAGATGCCGTCCGACGGGTTGGAGTCCGATGCGGCGGGGCGGGTCTACCTGAGCGATCCCGTGACTGAATCGATTGAGCGCTTCGACCCGAAGACGGGCATGATCGAAACGCTGGCCCACGACCCCCGGCTTACCTGGCCCGACACCATGAGCATGGCGAGCGACGGATACCTATACGTGACGGCCAACCAGCTGGACCGGCAGCCCAGCTTGCACGACGGGAAAGACTTACGCGTGAAACCATACTTCCTGTTCCGGGTTCGGGTAGATGCGCAGCCGGTTCTGCTGAAGTAGAGTCAAGGCCGACCCATGAAAGGTCGGCCTTTCTAACTCAAGCCGCCGGAACCTGCGAGGCTTCCTGATTGACCTGCGTTTCCGCGATATTGTTGAACTTCTCGTCGCCGTTCTTGCTGTCCTCGAGGCTCTCCTCAAGCAGCTTCACCGCATCGGCCTTGCCGACCAGGCCGGCATACTGGTTCAGCGAGCCGTACGCGGCGACCCGATAGGCCTGCTGCTGGTTGGCGGCCATGATGAGCGCCGCGTCGCGGACCGCCGAAGGGTCGGTGTTCGCGATCATGTTGTTGATCTCGTCGATCATCGCTTTCGCGATCGGGTTGGAGTTGCTGTCGGGCTTCTTGCCAAGCTTGGTGAACACCTGCTCCACTCGCTCGGCATATTGGTTGCTCTTCGACTCCGTCTTGCTGAAGGCGTCCTTCAGCTGCGGGTTGGTCGAGGCCTGCGCCATCTTGGGCGCTTGCTGCGCGAACTGCTTTTCGAAGTCGTGCACATAGGTGAGGCTGGTAAACAGGAGATCGTCGATCGATTGCATTTTCATGGGAATCCTTTTCTGCTTTCTGAATGGTCAGGTAGAACTCTCTGGGGTTCTGTGAAGTGAGGTGGCGAACGGGCGCAATACGTTGCAGGCCAGCGCACACCTCGCTTCACCGGAGCGCATCGGCGATTGCCTCTGGCAAGGCAACTGCGCGGGTGCGGAGCACATCCTGCCATTGCGGGGATTCTCCCCAAACATCTACCCACACAAGAGGTTCTGCCCCATGCCGGCATCGATTGGACTTCAGGATTTGTTCGTCAAGGAACTCAGCGCTCTCGTCAGCGCGCACAAGGACAGCGCCGAGCAGTCGGCCGAGGGGGCCAGGGAGACGGCCAACCCCAAGCTCAAGCGGTTGTTCAAGGCAGGCGCGGACCTTAATAAGAAGCAGGGCAAGCGGGTTGAGAAGGTCTTCGCCGCGCTGCGCCTCCAGCCGGAGCCGGTCGACAACACCGTGATCGAAGGCATCGACGAAGCGAACAGCGCGCTCCAGTCCGCCCTGACCGGCGCGGACGAGAAGGACTTGGCTCGCATCAGCATGGCCCAGGTCGCGGTGCATTACTACATCAGCAAGTACGGTGCGCTTAAAGCCTATGCGCAAACACTGGGCTTCGATGAGGCGGTCAGCGTGCTCGATCAGTCGCTGGACGAGAACAAGCAGGGCGACCGGCAGTTTACCAAGGTAGCGCAGGGCATCCTGGAGCAGACTTATCAAGCTGAGTTCTCGTCAGAGGGCGTGGGGCCGGTGCGCTCCTTGTTCCGGCTGCTGGCCATCGCCGGTCTTGCTGCGGCGGCGATGCGCGCTATCAAGCAGGCACCGGTGGTAAGCGCACAGTAAGCCGGCCTTGCTTAAGCATGTCAGGTTCCGGTACGTACTGGCCGCATCAATCAACGGAGTCTCCAGCAGGTAAGTCGAAGGGGTCATCCTGAGCATAGCCGAGGACCTGCTTTCTCGCGCTGACAAGAAAAGCAGATTCTTCGTCGCTTTGCTTCTCGGGATGACCCTTTGTCCCGCCGCCTCAAACGAGCGTGATACTGACCGGCCGCGGACGCCGCGCCTTTTCCCCGGGCCAGGTCGCTGCAGACGTGTATGACCCGCCACGGCTGTACGCAGGAAGTACTCACCAGCATGTAAGTTTGGCTCGCGGCATAAGTCCCTCGCGATCCGTACGCGGAGTTTAACCTGGCATGTTACCCCGTTTCGGGAATAAAGCGGCTCACTTAGGAGTTCTCGATCACAGCCGATAGCCAGGCATGCATCCGATATGTAGAAGGAAAAACAGACATGAACTGGAAATACCTCCTCACCACGATCCTCGGCAGCGTCGCGCTTGCGGCCGGGCTTTGCGTGTCTTCCGCTGCCCGCGCCCAGGAGGGCGACACCCTCCAGCCAGTGAACTCCGCCGAGCTTCAGCGGCTCCTGCGGGTGCAGGAGCGGGAAACGGCGGTCCTGTTCAACGACCGGCAGCCTCCCCGCGCGCCGTCCAACGCCTTCGACCGGCTGTTCATGTGGAACGAGATCGCGCTTGACACCACCGCCATCGATCACACCCCCGTCCAGCCGGGGCAAGCGCGCATCTTCGGGGAGCAGTACGGCCCTGCGCGCGCCAGCCGGGCCATGGCGATCGTGCACATCGCCATGTTCGAGGCGGTGGACGCGGTGACGCATACCAACAAAAGTTACACGGGGCTTGCGCCGGTGAGTGGAGGGGTTTCGGTCAATTACGCTGTCGCGCAGGCCGGGCACGACGCCCTCGTCGCGCTGTATCCTTCGCAGGCGGCACGGCTCGACGCCCTGCTCGCGGCGGACACGGCCCGCATCGGCGGCGGCGCCGCGC
>CAXTTW010000108.1:6150-7526 GCA_964247255.1 uncultured Acidobacteriaceae bacterium | reverse complement strand
CGGTGCGCACCCGGCGCACGATCTCCTGGAGCCTTCGATCTCCTTCTTCGACCGGATGTACGAGGCCGCCGAGGGCCGCGTCACGTTGATGACGATTGCCCCGGAGCTGCCGGGCGCGCTCGCGCTCATCGCCCACGCGGTCGCGCGCGGGGTCGTCGTTTCGCTGGGCCACAGCGATGCCGGAACCTCGTTCGCGGAAAAAGCGGTGGCGGCCGGCGCGCGCTCCGCCACCCACCTCTTCAACGCAATGCGCCGGCTGGACCACCGCGACCCCGGCATCCTGGGCGTGGCGCTCACTTCAGACGAGCTGTGGGCGGAGCTGATCTGCGACGGCTTCCATGTCGCGCCGGCGATGGTGAAGCTGTTCGCGCGCGCCAAGCCTCGGACCAAGGCCATCCTGATTACTGATGCCATGGCCGCCGCGGGCATGCCGGACGGTGCCTATAAGTTGGGCGAGCTGGACGTACGGGTTGCCGGCGGCCGCGCGATTACCGGGGAGGACACGCTTGCCGGGTCCACCCTGACGCTCGACGCCGGGCTGCGCAACTACCTGCGGGACGCGGGCGTTCCGCTGGCCGAGGCAGTCCATGCCGCCACGCGCAACCCGGCGTGGATGGCCGGGCTCGACGCGAGTGTGCTTCGCGAAGGCGGCCGCGCGGACCTCAACGTCCTCGCGCCCGACGGAACATTGCTGGCGGTCTACCTGGGCGGCGCCGCGATCGTTTAGCGCGTGAGGAGTCCCTGGACCACGACTGCCATGCCCAGCGCGCCGAAGACCATCCCCAGCGACCAGTACAGGCGCTGCCGGGTGAGCAGGGTGATCGAGGTCACGACCAGGCCGATCTCCAGAAGGGCCTCGCCCAGGTCGAAGCGTCCGGCCTTACGCTCCGCCGCTTCCACCCGCTCCTCAAACCGGTGCGCCACCTCTTGCGACTCGTCCAGGTCGTGCGCCCACTTCGCCATGTGCGCTTTGTAGGCAGCCACCGTGGCCTGCGCGCCGGGCTGATCGCGCAGCGCGAGCGAGCTCAGGAGGTCCACGCCGAGCTGCGTGTCGTTTTGGCGAATCTTTTTGGCTTGGTACAGCGCCCACTGGTCGCTGGCCCGAGCTTGGTCGAGCACGGCCTCGGTGTGTTCGCGGTGGCCCAGCACGGTGACCACCGCGACCAGCACCGCCAGCACGGACATGGTAAAGCTGACGGGCTTGAGGCTCGGGCCGCCGCTTTCGTGGCTCGCGTGCCCGGCGGCGTGTTCGTGTTGTTCGTGCAGTTCCTGGACCTCGTTGGCTTCCATGGCCGAATTGTACGGCGAAGAATAAAAAAGAGGCGCTGGGCCAGGACCCCACCGCCCTTGTGGTGAAACAGTGGAGAACATCTATC
>CAXTTW010000108.1:0-6140 GCA_964247255.1 uncultured Acidobacteriaceae bacterium | reverse complement strand
GTGGAGCTGGGCCCGCCCCCTCCTCCCTTTCGCTGAAACCTGTGCAGAACTTCTACCGATGCCCCGCGTTGGAGGCGTTGAGCCCGTTGGGGAAGAACGCCCCGCCGGTGCCGATCGCGCCGCCGCCATAGACGACGCTGAGTACCTGGTTCGTGGTCCGCGGCTGGACACGGCCTGTGGCAACCGGCGCATCGACGATGGTGGACCCGAGCAGATTGACGGACGGGAACGTCGTTGTCCCTACGCCGATGTCGGCGGTGACCGCGGCATCGTACTGCGCCCGGAAGCTCGCGATGGACCTGGACGTCGCGGCTGCCGTGCCTGCGCCCTGGTTTCCGGCGGCGCTCGCGCGGAAGATCTGCGTCCGGACCGCGCCCGCGTGGTAGGCCTCCACCGCATGGATCCCGAGCGCCGCGGCGAGAATCGCCGAGCTCTGAATCAACGGGGCTGCTCCCAAGTAGGCACTCACACCAACGTCCTCAAAGATGAACGAGCCGATGAGGAAATTGGTTTCATTCGCGAACGGATCAAAGGCCGCGCCGACACCGGCTGCCTGCGCGAGCTTGTTGAAGCTGTTGAACAGGTCGATATTCGGCTGCGCCACCGCATTGGCGCCTAGCTGCGTCCGCAGGAACTTGACGTGGTTCAGCTCGTCGTTCGCCGTTTCCGCGGCGTAGGCGGCCAGCTGAGGCGTGGTGAAGGTGACCTTGGTGCTGGTCGGCTTGTACGCTACCGAGCCGCCGGGCGAAATGGTCGCGCTCGTCACGCCGTTCGCGTTGATGCCCGTGGTCAGGCTCGCGCTGATAGGCGCGCCGGTGAGGGCGAGCGAGTAGTACTGCGCTTCCAGGTACTCGAGGTTGAGCGCGAAGTTCAGGATGTCGTTGTCGGTGATGGCTGGAGCCGCCGTCTGGGCTTCCGCCTTGCGGGTGAGCGCCAGGCCGGCCAGAGCGGCACCGCCCATCAGGAGGGCGGACCGGCGGCTCGGGATCGTTGTTTGCTCGACTGCCATGGATTCCATTTGTTTTCTCCGTCTCAGGGGGCCTGTTACAGGACCGACGCGGTGATGGTGCCGTTGAGGCCGCTCGGGAAAAAGCCGCCCTTGGTCACAGGGCCCGGGGTCGCGTTCAGGTACACGATGTGCAGCACCTGATCGGGCGCTCGATTGTAAGCGAGCGAGTTGATCGAGTCCGCGGCGACGATCGAAACCGCGCCGCCGGTGGAGACCGGCGTCTCCGCCGCGCCCGAGACCGAGCCCGAAACCGCCGCGCTGGCCTTGCCGCGCAGAGCCGAGATCTGGTTCGCGTAGGTGATGTAGGGGTCGCCCAGGTAGGCTAGCAGTGTGCGGATCAGCCCGGCGTGGTACGCCTCGACCGCCACGATGCTCCCGGCCGCGGCCAGGTAAGTCTTGTTGGAGAGCAGGGGGCCCGCGCCGTTGTAGGCAGTCACACCCACGTCCTCGAAGGTGAACGAACCGACCACGAAGCTGTTCTGATCGGCGAACGGATTGAAGCTCGCGCCGATGCCGGCCGCCGAGGCCGCCGCGTTGAAGCCGCCGGTGAAGTCAATGGCCGGGCGGCTCACGGGCGTCGCGCCCGCCGCCGTGATGGCGGAGCGCAGATACTGCACGTGCAGCAGCTCGTCATTCGCCACCTCGACCGCATACTGCTGGATCGCCGTGTTGGTGAAGGTGACCTGCGCGCCGCCAGTGACCGTGCCCGCGCCGGAGCCGGCATCGGTCGCCGACAAGCCGGTGCCCGTCGCCGCGCGGAGATAGTATTCGGCCTCAAGGTATTCGAGGTTGAGCGCGAAGTTCAGGATGTCCACGTCGTTGTAGGGGGTCGGCGCGGGAGCCGGCGTCGCGATGGTGCCGGGCGAGCTGGTGCAGCCCGCAACCAAGCCCGCCGCCGCCGTGACACCCACGCCCGCGCCCACGCCGTGCAGGAACTTGCGGCGCGAAACCTTGCTTCGTATGACTGACTCGATGCTGTCCATGGCCTTCCATTTCCGGCGCGGCGGTTGAGTGTGTCCGCGCCGCTGTTAGAGAGAACGTCGCACAAAGCGCGACGGATTGCTGGGTGGAGGAAAAAGGATTGTCCCGGTGCGAATGCAGACACAGGAACCGGAGTTTTCGCTGCCGGGGAGTCCGGCACAGGAAAAACTTACCATGTCCGCCGCATGGAGCGGAAGCATGGGGTACATCCTTGCACACTGGGTTCCATGTCACGCCTGCCAGCGCGAAAAAACCGCACGGTGGTACCCTTGCCGGGAACGCCGTGCGGCCCCAATCTGGAGCTTGCATGGCAGCCTCGGCCACCTCTCTCGCCCGCGTCGCGCCGCCTATCTCCCCGGACGCGCTCGCCGCCGCGCTCGAGCGCTTCCTGACCGACAACCCCCGCGCCTGCATCGTCGAGGAAGGCGCGGTGCTGTTCGACCTGCACGGCTGCCGTTGGACGCTGGACGCCTCGGGCGGCCGCTGTGTGCTCCAGATCTGGAGCGAGGAGCGCAACCTGGTCCGCACCGTCACGGGGCTGCAGCAACGGGCCAGCGGGTTGCGCCTGGAGTGCAAGCGGTTCGGCCAGACCAAGCCGCAGGTGCTGCGCCTGGCACCGGACCGCGACCAGCGGACGCCGACCGCGCGGGACACCTTGCGCAAGCGGTACGTGAGCCTGCTGCGCAGGGTGCTCGCGCGCGCCATGCCGGAGCTGAAGATGGCCGATGCGTTTGCCGCCGCAGATCTTGAACACTCGTTCGGCCCAGCTTACGTGCGCGGCCTCCTGGAAAGGGGGCAGACGCAGTGGGCTCTGGTCGGCATCAACGGCGAGGAGACGCAAAGCTCGATCGACGGCCTGCTCACGGTGGCCGTGCTGTGGCTGGAGCAGTGCCGGGAGCGCGCCGGGGGAAGGCGTGTGGTGGAGGGAGTCAAGGTGGTCGCGCCCGCCGGGATGGCGGCGACCCTGCGCGAACGGCTCGGCTCCCTGCACCGGGGCGCGGCCAAGTGGGAGTTGTGGGAGCTCGACGAGGCACGGGAGGAACTGGTCGAAGCCGAACCGGTGGACGCCGGCAACCTGCGCGCTCATCTGTCCTCGGCCTTCGACGAGGCGGCCGTGCTCGAACGCTCGGGCGCCTCGGTGGAGCGGGTGCTCGCGCTGCTCGCGCCTGAGGACCGCGGCAGGGTGGAGGTGCTGCCGCGCTCGCCGGTCGAGATCAGCTTCCGGCTCCATGGGCTGGAGTTCGCGCGGGTGCGCCACGGGGTCAGCGCGACTTCCTTCGCCCGCGAAGACCGCATTTCCTTCGGCGCGGGGGCGAGCGAAACGCTCCTGTCGGGGGACACCGAGGAGGGCCTGCGCGCGCTGCTGGCCCGGCTGTTCGCGTCCCGGCACCCGGGCGGCAGTGTGCGCGATCCTCTGTACCGGATGCAGCCAGAGCGCTGGCTCGAAGCGGTGCTGCGCGCGGATCTACAGGAACTCGAACCCGGCTTGCGGCCCACGCCGGTGTACACGCAAGTGCCCGCGCTCGCGTCTGCCGACCGGGGCATGCTCGACCTGCTGGCCGTCACGCGCGAAGGCCGGCTCGCGGTGCTGGAACTGAAGACGAGCGAGGACCTGCACATGCCCATGCAGGGGCTCGACTACTGGCTGCGGGTGCGCGCGCTCCATGCCGCGGGCGAGATCGCGCGGGCCGGCTACTTTCCCGGCGTGGAGCTGTCGCCCGAGCCGCCGATCCTCTATTTCGTGGTGACCGCGCTGCGCGTGCACTCGACCGTGGACACGATCCTGAAGCACTTCGCGCCGGAGGTGGAGTGGCGCCTCGTGGCGCTCGACGAAAACTGGCGCAAGCGCCGGGCCGTGGTGTTTCGCAAGCGCGGGGGCGGGGTGAGGCCGTGGGCGCGGGTAATCGCGGGGGAAACTGGGTCGCGATGAAGAAACACCATCGGTGATTTCATCCTTCGGGCTTTCCGGGCTCACATTGCTGTTCCAAGAGGGACCCGGGAAGCCCATCTCCCTCATGAGCCTGCTCGCTTTCTCGCTCATCCTTTGCCTGCAAATGTACGGCCTGCACCGATGGACGAGAAGCACATTCAAGACCGGCGACCAACTCAGCGACAATCACTTTTACATACGTGGTGGCCGCTAAGAATGAGCAACTTCCTCATTCTGCTTAGCTGCGTCTGCTACGGACATGACGCACTCTACAAGCCTTATCGCATGGGCAGCCATTCTCAAGGAGTGTATTGGTGGATCATGCTTGGAGGCTTCCCGCTGCGTTACTGGGAGGGCTGAAGATGCCGCTGCTTCAATGCCGGATGGGGCGGACGACCCGTAAACCAAGGTGCGTCTCGAATGCGTCGAAATCCCGGTCGCGATGGAGCAGCTGGAAGCCGGCGATCAGGCAGAAAGTCGCCACCAGGGCATCCACGGGTTTGCGCACGGTCAATCCCTGGGCGCGCAGCAGACGATAGTTTCGCGCCGCCGCGGTCGCAAGTCTCTGTCCTCCGGTATCGAAGATCGTGCACGTTTGCAGGAGTTCGCCGTGCACGCGCCGGAAATCCCGTTCCGTGCGCAGCCCCTGAAGCACCTCCATCAAGACCAGATCCGTGATTCCGAGCCGAACGCGTCCAATCTCGCCTTCAAGCCACACGGTCTGCTCAGTAGGCGAGCCGCGAAACCAGTCGATCCAAACTGAGGAGTCGACGAGAATCACTCCTTCGCATCCCAGGGGTCGGGAAAGCGGCTCAGGCGCATCTCGTGCAGATCGCCCTCCCACTGGACCGTTCCCTTCAAGGACCGCAGACCTTCCTGCCCTCGGATTTGCACCAGAAGCCTCAGCGCGGCGTCCACCACTTCCTTCTTCGTCTTGCTCCCTGTGCTGGCAAGTGCTTTCTTCATGAGTTCATCGTCGATATCGATATTGGTACGCATGGGTCTTCTCCCCGATGTGTAAGAATCCCATAAAGATGTGTATAGGGGCAAGCCGGAGCGAGGGTTTGCGCCCGGACTCGTGGCTGCCGCATCAGATGAGAAACCCCGCATGGCCGCCAGCTTGCTCCCCATCCCGACCGCCTTCCCGCTGCCCGGCGCACAGACGCGCCCGGGGCTGACGGACAAGTTCGGCCGCAGGATGACGGACCTGCGTGTCTCCGTGACCGACCGCTGCAACTACAGGTGCGTGTACTGCCGCAATGGCGAGGACGAGGTTAGCCCCACGGAGCTTCTACTCGCCGACTACCTGCGCATGATCCGGGTTTTCGCGTCCATGGGCATCGAGAAGGTCCGGCTTACGGGCGGCGAACCCCTGCTGCGGCGCGGTCTGGTCGACCTGGTCCGAGAGCTGAGCGAGCTGAGAACCCCGGAAGGCAAGCCTCTGGAGCTGGCCCTGACCACCAACGGCCACCTGCTCGCGCCCTTGGCGAAGCCGCTGCGCGCGGCCGGCCTGAGCCGGGTCACGGTGAGCATGGACGCGCTCGAGCCGGAGCGTTTCGCGCGGATCACCCGCGTCCCGGGCTCGTTCGACCACGTGATGCGCGGGGTGCGCGCGGCTCAGGACGCCGGGCTCGGGCCGGTCAAGATCAACTGCGTCATCCTGCGCGGCTGGAACGACGACCAGATCGCGCCCTTCGCCGAGTGGTCGCGGGCCGAGGGCACGGTGGTCCGGTTCATCGAGTTCATGCCGCTCGAGGAGGACAAGATCTGGTCGCCGGAGACGGTGGTGCCTTTGAGCGAGATGCTCGGCCGGCTCGCCGCCGTGCGGCCCGTGGTGCCCCTGCCCGCGACCAACCCCAGCGAAACCGCGCGGCGGTACACCTTTGACGACGGAATCGGCGAGATTGGGCTGATCGCGCCGGTTTCGAGCGCGTTCTGCGGCGCGTGCAGCCGCGTCCGGCTCACCTCCGACGGGCGCATCCGCACCTGCCTGTTTTCGCACTTCGACCACGACCTGCACGGGGTCATGCACCGGGGCGGCTCGGACGAGGAACTCGCCCGGTTCATCCACGCCACGATCCAAAAGAAGGAAGCCCGCCACCACATCGGCGAGCCCGGCTTCCTCCAGCCGGGGCGGACCATGGTGCACATCGGGGGGTGAGGCAAGGGTGAAGGGTGAAGGGTGAAGGGTGAAGGGTGAAGGGTGAAGGGTGAAGGGTG